>JALYXE010000307.1 GCA_030947265.1 Acidobacteriota bacterium | reverse complement strand
TTGGACATTGGACTTTAGCAACCGTCGAATACAGGAGACGAACCCGATGGATCTATCGATTGTCGTCAACGGAATAACCTTCCCTAATCCGTTCCTGCTGGGCTCTGGCCCGCCGGGGACGAATGCTCGTGTTATTGCCAAGTCCTACGATGCCGGCTGGGGCGGCGCTGTGGCGAAAACCGTCAGTCTCGAGTCGGCCAAAGTAGTCAATGTCGTGCCGCGCTATGGCAAGCTGCGGTCAAGAACTTCAGGCGAAGTTATCGGATTTGAAAACATCGAATTGATTTCTGATCGTCCCATCGATGTTTGGCTTGATGAGTTTCGCCAAATAAAAAAGGCCTATCCAAAGCACATATTGATCGCTTCGATCATGGAAGAGTTTGAGAAGAGCCGCTGGCAGGAACTCACTCGCATGGTCCAGGACACCGGCGTTGATGCCTTCGAGCTAAACTTCTCGTGCCCCCACGGCATGACCGAGCGCAAGATGGGTTCTGAAATGGGCGAGCATCCCGATCTCACCGAGGAAGTTACGGGTTGGGTTGCGGAAGTTTCCAACATTCCCGTCTGGGCCAAGATGACTCCTAACATTACCAACATTAAGGAGCCTTCGCTCGCGGCCGTGCGAGGCGGAGCAGTAGGCATCTCGGCCATCAATACGATTCTTTCCGTAATTGGAGTCGACCTCAACACCCTGCGCCCGATGCCGACGGTCGAAGGGCACACGGTGCCTGGCGGTTATTCTTCTCAAGCAGTGCGTCCGATTGCCCTGCGAATGGTTAGTCAACTCGCACTCGGCCTTCCGCAAGATGTTTCGATTAGTGGTATTGGCGGAATCGAAAACTCCCACGATGCTATCGAGTTCATGTTGCTGGGAGCTTCGACTGTGCAGCTTTGCACCGGCGTTATGCTTCACGGGGTGAAGATGATCGACGAGCTGAAAAGTGGTCTGGAGAAATTCATGGTGGATAAGGACTTTAATTCAGTTCAAGAATTCGTGGGTAAAAGCCTCTCGTATTTCTCGACTCACATGGATCTGGTGCAAAAAATGAAAGCAGCCAAACGAGCGAAGGCAGGAGAAGCCAGCCGGGATAATGAATGGGCGCAGAAGGACATCACCGAGAAGACCGCGGAATTGACGTCAAACTGATTTGGCGATCAGCGGGGCAGTTTCGTGCAAACGCCGCCGAAAACTTTTGGGTGCTCAAATGTTAGTCAAACTCCGCAACCACCGGCGCGTGATCCGATGGCCGCTCCCAAGTGCGCGCTTCAATATCGATCCAGGTATTCTTGCTCCGGCCGACCAAAGGTTTAGTTACCCACATGTGATCGATCCGCAAACCCATGTTGCGCCGAAATGCGCCCGCGCGATAATCCCACCAGGAAAACTGACCGCCTCCATCATGATGAAGCCGGAAGGCATCGGTAAAGCCCCACCGCTTAATTTCATCGAGCGCTGAACGCTCAGCCTGGCTGCACATGATTCTTTCCTGCCAAAGTTGCGGGTTATGAACGTCACGATCCTCGGGCGCGACATTGAAATCTCCGCATAGCACAACTGTCGCGCCCGCCTGGTAGTTATTATCAAAAAACTCGCGGAGCCTTTTCATCCAATCGAGCTTAAACTCAAACTTTTCCGAGCCTACGGCTTGTCCATTCGGAATGTAAACGTTGACGATGCGAATCCCGTCAATCGTGGCGGCCAGTAAGCGCGCGTGCGCGCCCTCCTGATCTTCGTAATTGCCGCGCTGAACGTCTGCACATTCCTGCCGCGCGAGAATGGCCACGCCGTTATAGCTCTGCTGCCCAAAGACGCTCGGGCAGTAACCTATCTTCGAAAACTCTTCAAAGGGAAACTTGTCATCCGTACACTTGGTCTCCTGCATGCAAAGAACATCCGGCTGGACAGCCTCAAGCCAACGGATTACATGCGGCAAGCGGGCGATTATTGAGTTGACGTTCCAGGTGGCAAGTTTCATGCGTAGAAGGGCTGTTTAGAGTTAGGACTTGTCCCGACGATGAATAAGCAAGTGTGGCGGGACAAGTCCCGCCTCTAAACGTTCTTGAGGTAGCGCAGGTACGTCCACCAACGTCACAGCGAGGCGATTAGCCCGACGAGCAACGCGCCGCGACGGGGAATGTCATCGACGAAAATGTGCTCGTCCGTCGCGTGTGCGCCGTCTCCGTCTATTCCCAATCCATCAAGAACACGAATGCCCATAGCTGCCAGAAAGTTCCCATCTGATGCTCCGCCCACCTGAGTTTCGCCAAGCTCAAAGTCGAGCAATGCAGCGATAGTACGGGCAAGCTCATAAATCTCGACCACTTTTTCAGTTCTTTCCAAAGGTGGGCGATTTATGCCGCCTGTAACCTTTATGCGAACCCGTTCATCATAGGGCTTTGTATGGAGCAGAGCCGCTTCGATTATTTTCGCCTCAGCCGCCGTCGAAAAGCGCACATCTATCTCGGCAGTAGCCTCCGCAGCGACCACGTTTGAGCGCGTCCCCCCCTGGACTACACCAACGTTTACAGTTATTCCGCTTCCTGAAATATTCAATGTGTGGAGACGCTCAATTTGTTTTGCCAGTTCCAGAATAGCGCTGGCTCCCTTCTTCGGATCGAGACCGGCATGCGCGGCTCGGCCTTCAACGTGCATCTTGAAAATGCCGGTGCCCTTTCGGCCCGTCTTCACGCGGCCAGCCGGGGCAGGCGGCTCGAGTATCAGTGCGCTCTTAACATTTTCCTTCTCCGCGATACTTCTAAGCACCGGCCAGCCTGAACTGCTTCCTACCTCTTCGTCACACGTCAATGCCAGAATGACCCCGCAATTCGGCACGATATTGAAGTCGTCGCACGCGTGCAGCAGCGCAATTGCGACCGCGCAGTTGGCTTTCATATCGAATATTCCAGGGCCATAGATCCGGTTTCCTTCTGTTCGCCAGGGACGTTCAGCAACAGAGCCATGTGGATGGACCGTGTCAGTGTGTCCCACGAGCAGGTTGTTTCCGAAGGCGGCGTTCTGCTGGTAAGCCCGGATAACCAGGTGCTGGCCAAACTCTGGAACGTCAACGCGATCGATTGAATTCACGCAATGAGCAGTCTCCGCCGCCTTGGCGAGCAGATCCACAACCGCGCGGCTGCCGGATTGATCACCGGAAGGCGACTCCGCTTCTACCAACTCGCGCGTCAACGAAATGATCTGTGTTTGCCGTTCGAAAAAACGATCTTGAAGTTCGTGTGCGAGAGCGGCTGAGATTTTGGGTGGCATGTAAAGATTATTTGCCTAAGCGCCAAGGGCGCGGAATGCAATAGCCTGGGCTAACGGCCCAGGATAGGTTAACGTCGAACCTGCCAGCGCTGAAGGCGCGGGATAAAGCGCGGTCTTCTTCCCTTCCTACAACCATCGGTGCAAGTCAACGTCTTCCACGCAGTTTCAGTCCACTCCTCGCAATAGAACGGGCCCTCGCCCGCCGTACACTCCCCCAAACCTTCGGCGGCGTCTTTCTCGACCACGCGTACAAGCACAATGCGCCGCTCAGTAGTACGTCCAAAACTCGTCTCAAAAAAATGAACTAACGGAAGGCGAATCTCGCGCAGCTCGACAGAAGTTATGATCACTATTGGAATGCCCTGTCCCAAGACGGAGTGGGAAATATTATTGCATGCCCCTTGCACTTAAGACAGTGTTTCTTAGCTAAAGGCTTCCTTAGTAAAATAATCAAAAAACCCGGAAGCCTGGCTTTTGAAAAGCAAGAGCGGGGGCATGCCCCCTTCCTGACCCTGAGGTATTCTTAGTTGAGCGATTCTTACTGACGTGACTGGCGCTTCAGTCTGAGAAGCTCTAAAGACATACAGAAAAGCTCTCAAGTCACGAAGCCTCACAGGTTGGGAAGGGGGCATGCCCCCGCTGCTGCTTCAGCAGCTTTCGGAAGCCAAAAAGTAAAGACGGCCTGGAAAGCCGTCTTGTCTAACCATTGACTCTCGGTTTGTTATTCAGTCGAGATGATTTCCTGCTTATTAAGTGCGGCATGCATGGTGTGCCACGCGAGCGTTGCGCATTTTACGCGCATCGGAAACTCTCGCACACCTGCAAATGCTTTCAGATGACCCAAGTTGTTAGGAGTCGTTTCTTCGTCAAGTTTACCAGTTAGCATTCCATGGAACTGATTAAAAAGAATTTCTGCTTCTTCCCGCTTTTTCCCTTTGAGCACGCGGGTCATCATGCTTGCTGATGCCTTTGAAATAGCGCAGTTTTTTACCTTGTCTTCGCCGACGGCGAGAAAACTGATGTCTTTTATGATGTCATCTTCGACTTGCAAGTATACGATCTGATGGTCCCCGCATAGAGGGTTATATCCTTCAGCCATGTGGTTGGCGGTTTCCATCCTTCTATGGTTGCGGGGCTTTTTTGAGTGCTCTACGATCTGTTCGTCGTACAGAGCAAGTGCTGATGACATCATCCAAGGACCTCAATAACCTTCTCGATACCTGCTACGAGCACATCGACTTCCTGCTTGGTGTTGTAAAAGGCGAACGAAGCGCGTGCAGTCGCCGAAAGCTTGAGACGTTTCATTATAGGTTGGGCACAATGATGACCCGCTCTAACTGCTATACCTTCAAGGTCCAGAATGGTGCCAATGTCGTGCGGATGAATGTCATCTATAACGAACGACAGCACGCTGGTTTTCTCGCGGGCCGTACCAACAATACGCACGCCTTCAATTTCTGTAAGCCGTTCAGTAGCATAACGCAGCAATTCGTGCTCGTGCTTCGCGGCTTTCTTTCGATCAATAGAGTTCAAATAATCAATCGCGGCACCGAGACCGATTTGTGAAGCGATGGCCGGAGTGCCCGCTTCAAACTTGTTCGGCAAACCAGCATAAGTCGTTTTCTCAAACGTTACGCTCTTGATCATGTCGCCGCCGCCCTGGAAGGGACTCATTTTCTCCAGCAGTTCCGCCTTGCCATAAATTACGCCGCTACCAGTTGGCGCAAACATCTTATGACCCGAAAAAGCATAGAAATCGCAATCGAGATCCTGTACATCGACGGGCATGTGCGGAGCTGCCTG
>JALYXE010000304.1 GCA_030947265.1 Acidobacteriota bacterium | reverse complement strand
GCGCGGCGCTGATCGTATTCGCGGCGGACATCTTTGGATCTATCGCAGCGATGTGGTCACGGCAGAAGAAGCAAAAGGCGGCTCGGTTGTCATTGTGGGCGATCAGAATCGCAATTTCGTGGGCCAGGCGCTTTTTAGCGACAGGTCGCAAATTGCTCTGCGGTTTCTAACTCAGACAGAAGAAACCATCGATCGCGACTGGTGGCGACGGCGAATTGTTGATGCAGCGGCGCGTCGTAATGGAATAACTTCCGATACGAATGCCTACCGTTTGGTTTATTCTGAGGGCGACCTGCTGCCCTCCTTAATTATCGATCGCTACAACGACGTCGTGGTATTGCAAACACTTTCGCAAGGCACGGACGCAATTAAGCCAATGCTGGTGGAGTTGCTAAAGGAACAATTCGCGCCGCTCGCTGTTATTGAACGCAATGATCTGCGCGTCCGCGAGCATGAAGGTCTGGAGATGATCTCCTCAGCGCTTTACGGTGAGGCACCCGACGAGTTTGAAATACTTCAGGAAGGCATTCGTTTCAATGTCGCTCCGCTTTCAGGTCAGAAGACCGGAGCATTTCTTGACCAACGAGAAAATCGCACCGCGGCCCGCGCGGTTGCGCATGGTCGCGTGCTTGATTGCTTCACATTCGCCGGAGCCTTCGCACTTAACCTCGCGGGTGTCTGCGATAGTGTCCTGGGAATTGATATTTCTGCTGAGGCAATACAGGGCGCGCGCAGAAACGCCGCACTGAACAACCTAACCAATGTTGAATTTCGCGCAGCAAACGTCTTTGACGCGCTGCGAGAAATGGAAACTACCGGCGAACGTTTTGACACGATCGTGCTCGACCCTCCGGCATTTGCGAAGAACCGCGCCAGCGTAAAACCTGCAGCACGCGGTTATAAAGAGATAAACCTTAGGGCCATCAAGTTACTAAAGCCTGGAGGCATCCTGGTCACTTGCTCCTGTTCATATCACATATCCGAAGAGATGTTCCTGGAGATCATCGTAGAAGCTGCTAATGATGCTCACCGAAAATTACAACTGGTGGAAAAACGAATGCAGTCGAGCGATCATCCCGTTCTTCTGGGAGTGCCAGAAACTCATTACTTAAAGTGTGTGATTGCCAGGGTATTGGCCTAGTTGTGGTGAGTTCCGAACTGTCTCTAAACGGAAGAACGCAAAGGAAGCCGCAAAGTTTGCCGGGTCGTCTTGGCGACCTTGGCGCAGACCTTTGTGCCCGTTGCGGTCATTATTCTTATGCTTAGTTAGCTTTGCGACGTGCTCGTGCGGACACTCTCAGCCAAACGTTTGGCGTCTGGCAGAGCTTCAAGCGCGCGCAACACCTGCGGATCGCTGTCAAGCAACACGCGAGCGCCGGCGTCATTCGAGTAGCCCGCCGTGACGATCTCCTCGCGTAGTCGCAGCTTCACAAAATCAATTTGTTCATCCAGCTGCGCCGGAGTTAGTTGGGACAGCGTATCTGTGCGCACAAAGCCGCGGAAGGCCTCGACTACTCGATCATTGATGGGATAGTCGCCGGGCTTTGCATTCCGTCCATACTGGACCTTTTCAACTCTATAAGATTCCAGACCGGGAACGAGTCCCGCAGCCAGTTGGCGCGTAAATTGAAACGCAGCTTCGGCAATGCGATTTCGCAAAGGCGAAAAACCGAGCGGCTTCACATCGATGTCGGGAGTTATACCTCCGCCACCGTAGAAAACACGTCCCGCCGCCGTCTTCACTGCTGGACCACTTGGCGGATGAGGTGTAGGCGACGCTTGTGCCAACGGCGAATCGAGGTTTCGTGTCGCGGGAGACCCGGAGGGCTGTGGTTTGGTCTCATCAACGTCATGTCTGGTGTAGTAGTCGTAGAGCGATCCACTCGAATAGTCGCGCTGCAACGATCGGCCGTAAGGGGTGTAATAGCGTGCCGTGGTGAGCGTGAGTCCAGTGTTGAAGGGCAACTGGAACACATGCTGGACCAGCCCTTTGCCAAAACTGGTCTCCCCAACAATTAGTCCCCGGCCGTGGTCCTGAATAGCGCCGGCAACAATCTCTGACGCCGAAGCTGTACCGCGATTAATCAATACCACCAGCGGCACATCTTCCGGGTCCGACCCGGTCGACTTATAGACAATCGGGTCGCTGTACTCAGTCCGGCCCTTGACAGATACAACCACCTGGCCGCGCGGCAGAAATTCGCTTGCCACATTAATAGCCTGATTGAGAAGCCCGCCCGGATTACCACGCATGTCCAAAATGACCTGTCGCATGCCCTGACTTTTCAGTTTGTCGAGGGCGTCTCGCAGCTCTTCGTCGCTTGTACTTTGAAAACCGCCCGTCAGCCCGACATATCCCGTGCCGGGATGCAGCATGTAAGCATTACGTATTGAAGGAAGTGGAACGGCATCGCGCAGAAGTGTGAAAGTAAGTGGTGCTTCTGAGCCTGCTCGATCGACCTTGATGGTGACGGGCTCACCGCGGCCACCTCGCACTTTCTTGGAAACTTGTTCGCTCGACCATTCGCGGGCGCCCTGGCCGTCGACTTCAAGGATGCGATCTCCGTAACGGAGGCCTAACCTCCCGGCAGGCGTGCCTTCCACCGCGGACTGTATGTAGACGCCATCGCGATGCTGAACGATGGTCACACCGATGCCGTAAAAACGCGAATCCTGATCCTCCTTCAGCTTCTTGAATTCGTTGTACGGAAAATACATCGAGTGAGGATCGAGCGTGGACAGCATTCCCTGGATAGCTGCCTGGGTCGCCTTCTCGTAATCTATGTCGCCTGCATACTGATCGGAGATGTCGGAAACTGCTTCGTTGTAATCCTTCTCGATATCGTCAGCCTCGGTGTAGGAGGCGGCTCCCGTGGTTTGCACACTATGGCGAAACCGCCGCGAGCGTCCGATGGTGCCTCCCACAACAGCTGCGATTAGGATGAATGCGCCGGCAATGATAATGAAGCGTCTGGTCATAACTTATTCAGCCAAATTACCCGTCCTTCTTAACGAGGGCCGACTATGGAATATTAACACATAGGTGCTTTGCTTCCGTAAGGAGGTCAGCGGCGCTGATCCAGTTTGAACGTGTCGATATTCAACGTTGGGTCGTATGAGGTCAGCACCACGGCGCGGTAGAGACTCTCGGTAGCCGGGATCCCGGTCGCGTTGACCCCGGCGCCACGCCGTGTCGAGTGACGGCTCCAAATCCAATCCCTAACTGCCGCTGTGGTATATTCGCCCGCAAAGCCCAGGATGAACATCGGATGACATTATCCTTGTCGATTGTCGTTCCCGCTTATAACGAGGGCTCGCGCCTCGGAAAGTCCTTACGCGCTATAGCTACCTATCTCAATGAATTCAATCCTGAGTCAGAATTGATCGTGGTGGACGATGGATCGACTGACAACACCGCAAGCGTGGCGCGCGAAGAATTGGCCAACTCACCAAACCTGCGCACTTCGGTCATTAGTTACCAATCTAATCTGGGGAAAGGTCGCGCAGTCAGGTTGGGTCTTTTGGCTTCGCGCGGAGAGATCGTATTGTTCACTGATGCAGATCTTTCCACACCGATTACGGAAACTCCCAAACTAATTGAACCAATCTCGCGCGGCGAGTGCGATCTGACGTTTGGCTCAAGGGCCCTGGACCGCGGTTTGATTGGTGTGCACCAACCCTGGCGACGCGAGCAGGGCGGCCGCGTATTCAATCTTGTCGTGCGGCTCGCCACCAGTCTTCCTTTCTGGGACACGCAGTGTGGCTTCAAAGCTTTTCGAATGAGTGGCTGCCGCCCGATCATTGAAGGAGCCACAATCGATCGCTTTGGTTTCGATGTGGAGTTGCTTTATGTTGCTTATCGCGCCGGCTTGCGACTCAAAGAGATTCCCGTGCGTTGGAATCATGAGGAAGGAAGCAAGGTCAACGTAGCCAGCGACAGTATTAAAATGCTCAGCGAGGTTGGCCGAATTCGCCAACAAGCGCGCCGCGGAGTTTACGACAGAGCAATGAAGGCGGTCGAAGAACTGCGGCAACGGTAACGCAAACTGTTAGTTTGCGTCAGAAGCTTGTTAGTTTGCCTTACAAGATGCGGCAACGGTAACGCAAACTGTTAGTTTGCGTCAGAAGCTGTTAGTTTTGCCTTACAAGCGGTTAATTTTGGACGCAAACTAACAATTTGCGTTACAACGTTACCACCTTAAAAAATGACAGCACGACTTAACGTCAATATCGATCATGTGGCCACTGTGCGACAGGCCCGGCGAGCGCCTGAGCCCAGCGTCGTTGCCGCTGCCATGCTGTGCGAGCAGGCCGGCGCTGACGGCATCACCATTCATCTGCGAGGCGATCGGCGTCACATTCAGGATGCGGATCTCCGTGCGCTGCGTGAAACTGTCACGACTTACCTGAATCTGGAGATGGCGGCGACGGAAGAGATGCTCGCGCTTGCTCTCGAAGCGCATCCTGACGCTGTTACGCTGGTCCCGGAAAGCCCGAACGAAATAACTACCGAAGGCGGACTCGACGTTAAGGCCAACATCGCAATCGTGCGCGCAACCATAAGTCGGTTGCGCCAGGCGGGTATACTTTCAAGCCTCTTCATCGATCCGGATCCAAAACAGATTGAAGCCGCGCACGACTTGAATGCTCAGCAGATTGAACTATGCACGGCCGCTTATGCCGACGCCACGCTTGGCGGACGAGGCTTCCATGGTGAAGGCGCATTGCGCGTGGGCCAGGAATTGAGGCGATTGCGCGAAGGGGCCGCGCTGGCGACTCAATACGGATTGTTAGTTGCCGCGGGTCATGGACTCACGTACCGAAATGTGGGCGCCGTCGCTGCGATCTCCGACGTTACGGAGTTCAACATCGGGCATAACATAATTGGGCGTTCAATCTTTACTGGGTTGGAACGAGCGGTAACTGAAATGCGTGAAGCGATTAAGGCAGGAAGCAACGGGTAGTAATCACGCGCAATCTCTTAGCGGAGAAATTTCTGAAGTGCCGTAGGCAGGAAATATTTATAGACACCGATCATCATCCCTAAACCTTTCTGAGCGCAGCGAAATGCGGCATTTCGCTGTGCTCCGAAAACCGTTACGACGATAAGGATTCTATAAACATTACGTGCCTACGGCACTTCGAAGAACGAATTGGCGCCGTCGGCAAAACTAATGAGTGGCTGCTTATGGCTAGGTTCTCGATCCGCCTGCGAGATGCAGACGAACGATCGAACGCTCCAGCTTAGCGCGAGCCTTTTCGAAATCCTCTTCAGTTCCACTCCAGGCATGCAACTGTTTTTCAACGTGCTCACGGGCCAAACGCGCTCGCGCGGCATCAATCTCTTCGGGTCGCTCGGCAATTTCAGCTAACACGGAAACGTGATCATCTTTTACTTCAAGGAAACCTCCGGAGACGTGGAGTTGCAGAGTTCTTCCGCTGGTAGTGTATGAAAGGACGCCGGTTTGCAATTGAGAGATTAGCGGTGTGTGGCCAGGCAGAATGCCTAACTCGCCGCCGAGTCCGGGCACAGTCACCGCGTCCACGGATTCCGAAAGCACGCTGCGGTCAGGAGTCACTACGTCGAGTTGGAGCTGGGCCATAGGGATGAATTCAGAACGATGAATTCAGAACGATGAACGAGGAGCCACGTGCATCGTTCATAATTCGTCATTCATAGTTTTTACTGCGCGATGGTCTTACCTTTTTCCACTGCATCTTCAATTGTGCCGACATTAAAAAAAGCCTGCTCAGGCAGATCGTCATGCTTGCCGTCAACGATCTCGCGGAACCCTTTAATGGTGTCTTCAAGCTTCACGTATTTGCCTTCGAGACCGGTGAACTGCGCAGCTACGAAGAAGGGTTGTGAGAAAAACCTCTGGATCTTGCGTGCTCGCGAGACGATCAGCTTATCTTCATCCGACAGTTCGTCAAGGCCGAGAATCGCGATGATGTCCTGCAAGTCT
>JALYXE010000254.1 GCA_030947265.1 Acidobacteriota bacterium | reverse complement strand
GTCGTTGGCGGCGTCGCGTATCGTCTGGTAGCGCTTCTCCGGCTCTTTCGCTTGACACTTGCGGATGATGCGTTGCAAATCAGGCGAAGCTGAAGGATTAAGGTCGGTGATGGAGGGCGCCGGCTCGTGAATGATCTTGTGCAGCGTGTCGATGATTGAGTCGCCGACGAACGGCTTTCGACCTGTGACCGCCTCGTAGAGGATGCAGCCGAAAGAGAAGATGTCGGAGCGCTGGTCAACAGACTTCGCTTGCGCCTGTTCGGGAGACATGTAACCGACTGTGCCCATCACCACGCCGGGTGTGGAATGCTGAACAGGCATCATGACGGTTGCGATCTCGCTAGAGCCGAGCCCTTTCTCACCCTCCGGCTTCTGCCCCGCTGCCTCAATCAGCTTTGCCAGACCGAAGTCAAGAATCTTCGCGTGGCCGTCGCGGGTGATCATGATGTTGTCGGGTTTAAGATCGCGATGGACGATTCCCGCAGCGTGAGCTTTTGCCAGACCTTCGGCCACGTGTTGCAGATAGCGCAAGAGCTTCGACATCTCTGTCTGTTTGCCACGAATCAATTCACGCAGCGTGAGGCCGTCAATAAACTCCATCGCGATGAAGTTCACGCCGTCAGCTTCGCCAATCTCGTAGATGTGCGCGATGTTGGGGTGATTGAGCGCAGCAGCGGCCTGCGCCTCTTGAATGAAGCGCCGCATGCGGTCCTGATTAGAAGCAACTTCGGCGGGAAGAACCTTCAGTGCGACTTTGCGATGCAACTGCGTGTCTTCGGCTAGATAGACCTCACCCATCCCGCCTTCGCCAATCTTCGAGCGGATTTCATAACGGCCTAGTCGTGTTCCTGAGATCAACTGCATCGATCATTCTCACTGCGGAAATCCGACCCGCCGCAGTAAATCCTGAAAGCGCGGGTCGTCACGTAAGCTGTCGAAACGTGGTTCAACTTTTAGCCAAATCAGAAAAAAAGAGCGGTCTTGATATGCCTGTTCCAGCCACGCGAACGCTTGATCCTTATCGCCCAGACCGGCATAGACCACGGCTATCAAATATGGGCTGACGTAACGCGACTTTGACATTTCGCGCAATTCATCAAGAGCCTTTTGTGCCTTATCAGGCTGGCCTGCCAGCGCATAGGCGCGTCCAAGCGAAGCCAGGAGCTGCGGATGGCGCTCCGCCTCGTTCATTCCTTTTTGAAATGTCGCAATAGCCTCCGCATACATTTTCTTTTGCTCATACGCTTGACCAAGCCAAAGGTAGGCAATGAAAAAACGCGGGTCTAAGTTAACCGTTTTCTCGTTTTGCGCTATCGCTTCGTCATACCGACGCGCATAGTAGGAATTAACCCCAACGTCCGTATTTATCATGAGCGAAAGTGGGTCCAGCTCCTGGCTGCGTCTCGTCTCCACGTTTGCTTCATCAAGCCGTCCCATTGCCTTCAAGTAGTAACCGTATAAATTATGTGCTTCCGCATTGTTGGGATCGAGAGCCTGGGCGCGTTTCAATTCTCTTTCCGCTTCCGCCCAATTCCAATCGTAAAGCAGTCTGGCCGCGCCCATTACCACGTGTGCTTCGGCGAGCGTTTCGTCAATCTCCAATGCTTTCGTCGCGTAAGCCTTGGCTTTTGGAAAAGTCTCGTTCGGCGGCAAATAGCTGTTGCCCAACACAGTGTAAGAGGCAGCTAGACCGGCGTAAGCCAAAGCATAGTTCGGGTCTTTTGTGAGTGCCTGATAGTAGTATTCGACGCTCTTCCGCAAGTCTTCCTCTGTGTGCTTTTTCCACTCGTACTGACCTTTGAGATAGAGTTGATAGGCTTCGACGTTATCCGTAGACCGTTTAGCAAGGTGTTGCTCATCCACGAGCGTCAACTTCAAACGCAAGCTGGTCGAAACTTCCTTCGCGATTTCGCGCTGTACTGTCAGAATGTCCGCGAACTTGCGCACGTACTGCTCACCCCATATGTGATGACTATCCACGGCGTCGTCCAGCGACACGTTGATGACTACCTGATCGCCGACTTGTTGTACCTTGCCCGTCAACACGGCCCGCACGTTCAGTTCCCTGCCGACCTTCTGTGCTTCCTGTTCTTTGCCTTTATAACGGAAGGTGGTATTGCGCGACATTACTTTCAAATTCGGCAACTGCGAAAGGCTGTTCATTAGGCTCTCAGCGATGCCATCGGAGAGATAATCAGCGTTCGGATCCTGGCTGGCGTTGACAAAGGGCAAGACGGCGATTGATTCGATTGCCGTGGAATTGACAGTACGCGAGCGCTTTACGTAGAACCAGTAACTCAAGCTAACCACCGCCAGGATCAGAACTGACAGCGCAACGATGAACCCGCGTTTGTGCTGTCTGATTTCACTGACAATGTGTCCTGCATTTAAGCTCGCGCGTGAGCCTTCGTTAGTAATCGGTGAGGCTGCCCCGGAAGCAGTCGAGACGGCCGCTCGCCCGTCACCAGACTTTATCTCGCCGCCCGAGCCCTTCAACTCAGGCGGCGCGGTGCCGCGTTCCAGCTTGGCGGCGAAGTCCAACTCCTTTTGGAGCGTCTTCAAATCGACGAGCAGACTCTTAACGGTTTGATAGCGCTCGTCGCGATCCTTGCGCAGTGCCTTGCTGACGATGTGTTGCAACTCAGCCGGGACCTCGGGTGCCAGCGTCGAGAGTGGTTGGGGTTCTTTCTGAAGCAGGACACTGATGATATCAGCCGTTGTCTCTCCCGCGAACGGCGCACGTCCGGCCAGCATTTCATACAGCACGACGCCGAGGCTGAAGATGTCGGTGCGCGCATCGGTGTCAATGCCGCGTGCCTGCTCAGGCGACATGTACGCGGCGGTCCCCATCACCACTCCTGGCTCCGTTTGCACCAGCGCTTTCGTCGCTGCTTCGGTGTCCACCGCCCCCGTGCCAGTTCTCTCGCTCAGCTTTGCCAGCCCGAAATCCAGTACTTTCACGATGCCGTCGCGGCGGCGCATGATGTTTTCCGGCTTGATGTCGCGGTGAATTATTCCGGCTGCGTGCGCTGCTGAAAGGGCGGAGGCGATCTGCACGCTGATGTCAAGCGCTTCCGCTATTTTCACGCGCCCCGCGTTCAAGTGCTGGCGCAGCGTTTCGCCATCGATGAACTCGGTGGCGATGAAGTGTCTCGAGTCTATTTGCTCGATCTCATGAATCGTGAGGATGTTCGGATGATTCAGTCCCGATGCGGCTTTCGCTTCTTGAATGAAGCGCTGCATTCGCTGCCGATCAGCAGCGACATTGGCAGGTAGAATCTTTAAAGCAACAGTGCGTTCAAGCTTGGTGTCCTGCGCGAGATAAACCTCACCCATCCCGCCTTCGCCGATCTTCGAGCGGATTTCATAGCGGCCTAGACCTGTGCCGGGGCGAATGGACAGAGGCAAGCCTCCTAGACGGTGTTCGAGCAACGGCATTCTAACACTGAAGGTCGCCGTTGCCCGCTGCAATCATAAGGAATCAGGTAGCAGGCAAATCGAGTTATTGTCGTGCTTCAGCGAAGCACAAGCTGCGGTCAAATACGCCAATATATTCCACCCTTGCTGGCGCAAAGTTGTTACAGCAGTAAATATCTGCTCAACGAATCGGCTACCAGCCTCGCTTGGCCGTCTGCCAACGACTGCGACGCGAACGAGTGGCAGAACATGTGCGCCTGTCTTTCTCGGACCTCGAGGCTGCTAGTGATGTCACGGATTACAACCTGAGACCCGTTTGGTTGCTACGGTCAACTTCAGCGAAACGGGTATGTAAGGTAAGTAGACGTCAGCCACGCCAAAGAAAGGCACAGAAGGTGCTACGCACCTGAAAATTTAGGACACGACACCCCCGAACATTCGGGGCTGTCGCGTTTACGTTCGTAAACGCCGCGTTAACTTTGTTAACGCGTACGCGCACCATGACTTAACAAATTTTTGTTAATGGTTGTAAACATACCGTTAACATTTGTAAGCGCCGCGTTAGCATTTGTAAACGCGCGTCTGACGACCGATTTAGATGCCTTCGAGGAGTGGGATATGCACGAGATCAAAGAGAACAAGAAAACAAAGAACATCGCGTTTCGAGTGACCAATGAAGAGTACGCGCAGATCGAGAGAGTAGCGTTAGCGGTGGGTGAAGATCCAAACAATTGGTGCCGGAGCATTACTGTCGCTGAAGCCCGCGAGGGTCCTGGATTGACGAAGACCGAGCGACTGCTTTACGAAGAGATCGCGCGAGTGCGCTACCTTGTGGGACACGGATTTAGGCTACTGTTTGCCTCAAAGGAAGCCACCGCCGCAGCCTGGAAGAAACTCACGGCGGACGCGGACCACAGCTCAGAGA
>JALYXE010000186.1 GCA_030947265.1 Acidobacteriota bacterium | reverse complement strand
GCCCACTGCGTCCGACAGAATCACCGGCTTGAAGTCAGTATGGGCGATTGGCGCAACATTCGTGTATTTCCATTCTTCTTCCTTCACCGAGGGAAAGCCCAACTCTGCAAACCGATCCATGGCGCTCTCACGCAAGTGCGCAAGCCACGATACGCTGGAATCCTGTGTATTTTCCTGCAGGGCGCGGAAGGCTTCCTCGTAAGAATTCTCAAGTTTTGCTATCTCAGTAGCCATCGTTTTTAACTTGCCTGCGCGACCACACCGGCGGGTTCTGCAGTGGTCCTGAGCCAGTCGTAGCCTTTCTGTTCGAGTTCGAGCGCTAGCTCTTTGCCACCCTCTTTGGCGATACGACCGCCAGCCAACACGTGTACGTAATGCGGCACGATGTAATTGAGCAGGCGCTGATAATGCGTCACGAGAATGACGGCGTTTTCTGAGTTGTGCAATTGGTTAACTCCGCCGGCGACGATTCTCAACGCGTCGATATCCAAACCAGAATCAGTTTCATCAAGCACCGCAAGCTTCGGTTCGAGTACTGCCATCTGCAGAATCTCGTTGCGCTTCTTCTCGCCCCCGGAGAAGCCTTCATTGACAGACCGCGTCATAAGGCTAGCGTCCATCTCAACCACCTTGGCACGTTCCTTGAGAAGGTCTTTGAACTCCAGTGGATCAAGCTCTTCTTCACCCAGGTGCTTGCGCTTTTCGTTGTAAGCGAGTCGCAGAAACTGTGCATTGGAAACGCCAGGAACTTCAATCGGATATTGGAAGGCCATAAAGATGCCTTCTCGCGCTCGTTCATCGGGCGGCATCTCGAGGAGGTTTTTACCTTCGTAGATGACCTCACCTTTCGTGACCTGATATGCCGGATGCCCGGCCAAAACCTTTGCCAGCGTCGATTTGCCGGACCCGTTGGGACCCATGATGGCGTGGATCTCACCCTTTTTCACGGTCAAATTGATCCCCTTAAGGATCTCATTGCCATCAATGCCCGCGTATAAATTTTTGATCTCCAGCACTTATGATTACTCCTCAATCAACCAGTCGTAACGATGCGACGCGGAGACGCGGCGACACCGGGAAAAAGCAACCCACCGCGTCACCGCGTCTCTCCATCGCCGCGTTCCTCACCCTACGCTGCCCTCGAGCTTCATCCCGAGAAGGCGTTGAGCCTCGACAGCAAACTCCATCGGCAACTGTAGAAAGACGTCCTTACAGAAACCGTTAATGATCAGTGACACAGCGTCTTCCTGCGAAATACCCCGCTGCTGCAAATAGAACAACTGCTCCTCGCTGATTTTCGAAGTTGAAGCCTCATGCTCCACGCTTGACGTGTTGTTCATCACTTCGATGTACGGGAATGTATTCGCGCCGCTGTTTGAACCAATCAGCATCGAATCACACTGTGTATAATTTCGCGAGTTCTCAGCCTTCGGCATTACCTTGACGAGGCCGCGGTAGCTATTATTAGATTTGCCCGCTGCAATTCCCTTAGAAATGATTGTCGAGCGAGTGTTCTTGCCCAAATGGATCATCTTTGTGCCGGTGTCAGCCTGCTGTGCATGATTGGTTAATGCGACTGAATAAAACTCACCTATAGAATTGTCGCCTTGCAAAATGCACGATGGATACTTCCAAGTAATTGCTGAACCCGTCTCGACCTGCGTCCACGAAATTTTCGAATTGCGACCGGCGCATTTGCCGCGCTTAGTTACGAAATTGTAAATGCCGCCGACACCTTGTTCGTCCCCTGCATACCAGTTTTGCACTGTGGAATATTTAATCTGTGCATCATCAAGCGCAACCAGCTCAACCACTGCCGCGTGCAACTGGTTCTTATCAAACTTGGGGGCCGTACAACCCTCGAGATAAGAAACGTATGCGCCTTCCTCGGCAATTATTAATGTCCTTTCAAATTGTCCAGACTCCGAATTATTGATTCTGAAGTAGGTCGACAGCTCCATGGGACAGCGAACGCCCTTAGGAATGAAACAGAACGAACCATCCGAAAAGACAGCACTGTTGAGCGCCGCGAAGAAGTTGTCGTTTGTAGGAACCACTGACCCCAGATACTTTCGTACCAACTCGGGATACTCCCGAATCGCTTCGGTAAATGAACAGAAAATAACTCCGTGTTTTTTGAGCTTCTCCTTGTAGGTTGTCGCGACTGAAACCGAATCGAACACTGCATCAACTGCGACGCCGGCAAGTTGCTTCTGTTCTGTCAATGGAATACCAAGCTTCTCAAAAGTGCGCAGCAGCTCCGGGTCTACCTCGTCGAGGCTGGCCTTGGTCGCCTTCTGCTTGGGCGCACTGTAATAAATGACATCCTGATAGTTGATTTCCGGATATGAAATGTTTGGCCAGTGCTTGGGCTCCGTCATTGTCAGCCAATGTCGATAAGCCTTCAGCCGGAACTGCAACATCCAGTCAGGCTCATTCTTGATCTTAACAATCAGCCGAATTGTATCTTCCGACAAACCTCGAGGAATCACGTCAGACTCGATGTCGGTGACGAATCCGTACTTGTATTCCTGTTTGCCTAATAGTTCTACTGTGCTCATCTATTATTCAACCCGTCTGTTATAACGATAGCCCTTCAAACTCAATCACACTTGTATGCGACCTGAATCCATTCTGTGCTTTGTCCCTTGAATCTTATGAAGCATCGCGTCAACGTTCGCTTCCGTGCCCAGGAGTTGAGACAACGTAATCTCAGATAGTGCGTTCTCGACAATCTGGTGAAGTTCCACGATAACGGGCCTGATTCCGCAATCACCGGTGTGAACACAAGAGTCCAAAACGCCCGCATAACTCTTACAGTGACTCTCTACGCGCTGGTCGTCCAGGACGCTTATGACCTCGTTCAAATGGATTTCCGACGCGGGCCGCGATAGTCGATATCCACCCTTGGTTCCACGCTGTGATTGCACCAGTCCCGCTTTATTCAGAATCCACATCAGCTTTCCGGCATTGGCTACGGAAATCCCTTCCAATCGCGCAATCTGAGCAAGATTCAACGACTCACCGTGCGAGTCGGCGCGGGCAAGTTGCAACAGGCAACGCAGTCCGTATTCTTCTTGTGCCGATATCTTCATAGGAATTTATTCTGCTTAACGATAAGCAGTTTAGCTAATCTTTACTTTTAAGTCAACATTGGCAAGATGCCTGAAATCACTAGGATAAGTTATTCTTCCTATAAATTGTGTTAACAATCAGTTAGGCTTATTGTCTCTCTTCCAGAGTTTGCGTGGAAAACATAGCATCTTCCAGATTTAATTGAGTGCTGGCATCCATTGGCTACCGCCAACGGTTCTGTATTGCGTGCGCCGTCGCCCGGGATTAGCATCGGCTGTTTTCACTCTCACGAGTTTTGAGACACCCTCCTCTGCCTTTCCGCAGGCTGGGAAAGTGAGAGGCTACGCCTCGAACAACGATCGGAGGCACAGCCTCCTGGAATCAAAAGAGTGCGATCCGGAAAGGCATAGCCATTCCGCACATCAGGCGGCCGAGCCGCCCGACACTCGTAAGATCACAATCGGACAGACAAGACACTATGAATTCACGGCGCTAAAGCGATGGTGCAATGACATTAGGATGGCAAACTGCACCACTACCGGTTTGCCCCGAATTGCCTACTACTTTGGGTCTCCTTCCAGGTTCCCCAGGCTTTTGCTTACTTGATCGCGAAAGACACGCGCGATTTTTTTAATCGCAGCCTCGTCGAGCGTCAATAATCGCCGGTCGCGCATCACTATCGTACCATTAATAATTACTGTTTCGACATCAGAAGCCTTAGTCGCATACACCAGATCAGAATAGATGTTGTAGAGCGGTATCTGATTGAGTGAATCGCACTCGACTATCACCAGGTCAGCTCGCTTTCCTTTCTCTATCGAGCCTATTTCGTTTTCCAGGTGCAGGGCTTGCGCACCGCGAATCGTGGCGAGTTCGAATGCTTCTTCAGCCGAAATAACTTTCGGATCGCCGCTAAACACCTTGTGAAGCTTGGCGACGGTGTCCATCTCTTCCCACATATTCAAATCGTTGTTGGAGGCGGCGCCATCTGTGCCCAAACCAACTCTCAAACCTTCTTCGATCATTTTTGGCACCGGGGCCACACCCGACGCGAGTTTCATATTCGATTGCGGATTGTGAACTACACCCACGTCAGCTCGCTTCAGAATTTCCAGCTCGCCCGGGTTGGGCCAAACCACGTGCGCAGCAATTA
>JALYXE010000183.1 GCA_030947265.1 Acidobacteriota bacterium | reverse complement strand
GCATTACGAACAGGTTCAAGCGGCGAACATCAAGTATAAAATAACTTAATTTCCACTATAGTAAGTATTGACAGTAAAGTTGGCGTGTTGTTTTCACGCTTCAAGTTTAATTTGATTCAGACATTTGAGAAAGTCCTAGATCTATTGAACTACTATTCATAATGTCCGTTGACAGTTAAGAGCTTTTCGGTGGTAATCTAACCGCGCAGTACAGCACGGGAAAGACCTTTATTTGTGGTAAGGTAACCGTTTAATGCTAGATCAATCAACGCCTATGCAGTCGTTTACTTTCAGCGCCAGGCTTAAGCTGCGGTCAGCCATCAGTGTTGCAGCGCCGCGAAGCGGATTGATGGCCGCCGGTGCTCTCGCATGTTTCTTATCGCTGCCAGTCTGCGCACAGCAGGCTGAGTCTCCAGCGCCGCCGGTTGTCGTGCAGCCCGGTGCGCCAGGCCAGCCAACCCAGAAACTGCCGCCATCGACGAGGGCACGACTTCCGCCCCGTTCACCGAAGGATGTGGAATTCATGCAGGGGATGATTATGCACCACTCTCAAGCGGTTGAGATGACGGCGCTGATGGAGTCGCATATGGCGAACAAGAATCTCCGGCTGCTCGGAGCGCGCATCAGCAAATCACAGTCAGACGAAATGAAGTTTATGAAACGGTGGCTCGAAGCCAGGGGAGAGCCGGTTTCGACGCCGATGCAGGGAATGTCAGGCATGGATATGCACGGCATGGACATGTCGAGCCATCAGATGCTCATGCCCGGGATGCTTACCCCGAAGCAGATGAACGCCTTAAGAAAGGCCAAGGGCGCGGAGTTCGATCATCTGTTTTTGACCGGAATGATTCAGCATCACAATGGCGCGTTGATTATGGTAAAAGATTTGTTCGATACTGCGGGCGCGGGGCAGGATGCCGAACTCTTCAATTTCGCAACGGACGTTGACAGCGGCCAGCGCGCTGAGATTAAGATTATGCAAACCATGCTGGGTGAAAAACCTGTAGAGGAGAAACGATGATTAGAGTGCACACTATCGCTTTCCGTTTACTAATAGCTTCCCTTGTTTTGTGCTCGTGTTTTGCAGCCGGGACGCTGGCACAAACTTCTCGGCCGTCGCCGCCGCCCTCGCCCATGAAGACGCCGGAATCCAAACCCGCCAACCCAGAGGGTGGGAATCCGTTTGCTCCTGAATCGGCGCCGCCGCTCCCGGCGGGGATGACGGGTTCAGATACGAGCGACCCGCGCGCCAAATTATCGCCGGGATTGTACGGGGCGGGTGAAGCAGCGATGGGCATGAAGCACCTCATGCTGCTTAAAAAGCCGGACGCGTTTCAACTCGGCTCCGACGATCCTGATAATCCGAAAGTGCAGAAGACGCTGGGTCTGCTCGGTGTCGGCGACTCCTCGAAGATGCCAAAGCCTCTCAAACTGGTTTTTGCTCAACTCGCTTTTGCCAACTCTGACCTTGCGTTCCAAGGCAAACACCTGTTTCAGGGAAACTTTTATGGCGTCAACATCTATGACATCTCCGATCCGGCGAAGACCAGATTATTGACTTCGATAGTGTGTCCGGGCGGGCAGGGCGACGTGTCCGTTTACAAGAACCTGCTCTTTATGTCGGTGGAGATGCCGAACGGCAGACTGGATTGCGGTACACAGGGATTTGCGCCAGAGCCTCCGCCCGCTGCCGGGCAAGAGAATAAGCCGCATCCGCCAGCAGCGCAAAAAGATCGCTTTCGCGGAGTCAGGATTTTCGACATCGCCGACATTAGGAATCCGAAGCAGGTGGCAGCGGTGCAAACCTGTCGCGGCTCGCACACGCATACCCTGGTAGTTGATCCGAACGATAAGGACAACGTCTATCTCTACGTCTCTGGAACTTCTTTTGTCCGTCAAAGCGAAGAGTTGGCCGGATGCTCTGGTGAGACTCCTGACAAAGACCCCAATACCGCGCTCTTTCGCATTGACGTGATTAAGGTGCCGTTGGCGGCGCCGCAAACTGCTCAGATCGCGTCGAGTCCAAGAGTATTTATTGATCCAAGGA
>JALYXE010000468.1 GCA_030947265.1 Acidobacteriota bacterium | reverse complement strand
CCAGAGTTCAGCGTCAAAGGCATTCGAGTTAGTTCAGAGTTCAACCTTTAGGTTGTCCGTTGGGACACATTACAAGCTAAAGATTGTACTGGAGTTTGGACGTGGGATTGGACATTGGACGTGGGATTGGACATTGGACGTTGGACATTGGACGTTGGACATTGGACGTTCAGACTTTGGACTAGACACTAGACTTTGGGCGTTGGACTTTGGACGCTATACTCTTTGCTATGTCGAAGAAAGCGAAGTCGAACACAGTGAAAGTTGGTTTGATCCAGATGAGCTGCGATCAAAAGCCGGAAGCTAATTTCAAGAAAGCCATCGCTCGGATCGGCGAAGCTGCGAAGAAAGGCGCGCAGATTATCTGCCTGCAGGAGCTTTTCCGTTCCCAGTACTTTTGTCAGACTGAAGACATTGAACTCTTCAAATTGGCGGAAACAATTCCTGGGCCAACAAGTGAGGCGCTCGGCGAAGTAGCGCGACAGAAAAAGGTCGTCATAGTTGCTTCAGTTTTTGAAAGACGCGTCGCCGGCGTCTATCACAACACGGCCGTTATTATCGACGCTTCTGGAAAGATTGCGGGTAAGTATCGCAAGATGCACATTCCCGACGACCCGCTGTACTACGAAAAATTCTATTTCACTCCTGGCGATTTAGGTTTCCAAACTCACGATACAAAATACGGCAAGATCGGCGCATTGGTCTGTTGGGATCAATGGTTTCCCGAGGCCGCTCGCTTGACCGCTTTGAGCGGCTCACAGTTTATCGTCTACCCCACTGCCATTGGTTGGCTGCCAGATGAAAAGGAAGAGATGAATCAGGCCCAGCATTCCGCGTGGGAAACAATTCAACGCGCGCACGCGATTGCGAATGGGGTTTATGTCGTGGTTGTGAATCGCGTGGGACGCGAAGGCAAGCTCAATTTCTGGGGGCAGTCGTTTGTCTCCGATCCGTTTGGGCGAATTATCGCGAAAGCCACAGCCGATAAAGAAGAGGTGCTTGTCGTCGACTGCGATCTCGATAAGATTGAGGAGACACGGCAAAACTGGCCATTCCTGCGTGATCGGCGCATCGATTTCTATACCCCACTCTCATCCCGGTTTTTAGATACCTCTGTGGTCAAATAACTTTCTAATGTCCACGCCCGCCGAACTCGGTTACCGCATGCCTGCAGAATGGCATCGACACACTGCTACCTGGCTGGCTTGGCCCAAAGATCCGGAAACCTGGCCGGATCGCGTACCGCAGGTCCAGGAGATTTTTCTCGAGATGATGGCTGCGCTCGCGCCGGGTGAGATTGTGAACCTCCTCGTTGACGACGAAGAAACTGAGCGAGCTATGCGCGCGCGTTGCACCTTCCCCGGCGCTGAAAACATCTGCTTTCATCGAATCCACACATGCGATTCCTGGATTAGAGATTACGGCCCAAACTTTCTCATCGGGGAGAACGGCGGAATTGCTTACAACGATTGGATATTCAATGCCTGGGGAAATAAATATGAGGAGCTAAAGAAAGACGCTTCAATTCCTGAACGTTTGGAAAATTTACTTAAAGTTCGCCGGTTCGAACCGGGCATCGTGATGGAAGGCGGTTCGATTGATGTAAATGGAGCCGGCTGCGTATTAACAACCGAGCAATGTCTTTTGAATCCAAATCGGAATCCCGGTTTAGGCAGGGATCAGATTGAACTCTGCCTCAAAAACTATCTGGGAGTTGCGAAGGTCTTGTGGCTCGGTGAAGGAATAGTTGGCGATGATACCGACGGGCACATCGACGACATCGCGCGCTTCGTTACGCCGAATGTAATTGTTTGCGCATTCGAGGATGACCCGCTGGATGCTAACTACAAACTGTTGCAGGATAATCTGGGCCGGTTGCGGGCAATGACCGATGTGAACGGTCGTCCTTTTGAGATCGTCAAGTTACCTATGCCGGGTATCGTTGGCGGAATCAGCACCGAAGCACGCGAGCTTGAACGCCTGCCCGCCAGCTACGTCAACTTTTACATAGCCAATAACGCGGTGCTCGCTCCCGTGTTTGGACATGCGAATGATGTCCGAGCGTTGGATACGCTACAGGGTTTGTTCAAAAGTCGCCGAGTGGTGGCCGTCAACTGCGAGCCACTGGTGTGGGGGATGGGAACGATTCATTGCGTAACCCAACAACAACCGGAAGTTTAGCCGCAGATTAACGCGGATGACACGGATCTGAAAAAGCAATGCCACAGCGTAAATCGGGCTCTTAACTGTCAAGATTCTCTTATCCGTTTAGATTCAGATCAGACCGCGTTTATCTGCGTTCATCCGCGGCTAAGTATTTTCTGCGCGGCATTTTTTGCATCGTCCAGAGTGGTGATGCGGCCGTCCAACTGCATTTCATAAACTACTTTCGTAATCTCGCCGACCTTTGGTCCGGGCGTTAAACCCATTTCCAGTACGTGGCGGCCTAACAAGAGTGGCGCCGGAGGCTGCTGTTCGACTTCCAGTTCCCTGGCACGCTGGATAAACCACTCCTGCGCTTTGGCGTCGTACCACTGCTCATGTGGCACCCAGTCGGCATTGCGTCCCAGCGAATCTGCTTTGGCAACGCGATAAAGCAGATTCAATTCACACTTCCGCGCCAGCCGTCGAAATGCTCCATCGCCAACTTCATCTCGCTTTTTATAGAACTCGCCTGGCTTCAAGTGTTCACGCACCAATGCAACCACCTGTTTACGAACGTCGTAACCATCAAGCGTATGAACATTCAGGCGAGCCAAAAACTTTTCCGTGGGCTGGACACCTGCTTCTTCATGGCCGCGCGAGCGCCAGCGACCTTCGAGAAACTCCGTCGTCGCGGGTTTGCCAAAATCATGGGCCACCGCAGCCAGCATTACTGTAACTTGCTTGGCGTGGGGCAAGCCATCTATCAACTCGTGCGCGCGATCAGTAACCAGCAGAGTGTGAACATAGACATCGCCCTCCGGATGCCATTCGGGATCTTGCGGGACGTCAATGAGCGCTTGGATTTCGGGAAATAATTGATCGATTGCCGCAAGATCGCGCAGCCACGTCAATCCTACAGAAGGCCGCGGCGCCTCGAGCAATATTTTTCTTAGTTCGCCCCATAAGCGCTCGGCGGGAAGATCAGATAGATCGAGCCCGCGACAGAGCGCCATGGTTTCCGGTTCGATATCAAATTCAAGGCGTGCGGCAAGCTCGGCTGCTCGCAAAACGCGCAGGCTGTCTTCGGCGAAAGTATCGACTGACACGGCACGCAGCGTCCGTTTGCTAATGTCGCCCTGGCCGCCAAAAGGGTCGATGATTTCGCTTGTCAACGGATCTTGCAAAATCGCATTGATGGTGAAATCACGCCGGCGCGCGGCCTCTTCAAAGGTCATGGAAGGATCGCCTTCAACCACGAAGGCGCGATGGCCACGGCCCGATTTTCGTTCACGCCGTGGCAACGACACATCCAGATCAGGGCCAAGCTTGTATACGGTGAAAGCCTCACCAACCACATTTACAGGGCCAAATGGATCAAGCAAGTCGCGCAGCTTGGCGGGATCGAGATTGAAGACTTCCAGAT
>JALYXE010000161.1 GCA_030947265.1 Acidobacteriota bacterium | reverse complement strand
CCAGCCGTCCACCGATCGCGTCGTTATTAACCAGTACTCCGACTGCGACCCGTTTGTCAGGCATGAACGAGACATGGCTGCGATAACCGGGATAGCCACCATGATGATAGATCACCTTTTCGTTGCGGTACTTGCCGATCTGCCAGCCGAGCCCATACTCACCATCACCTGAAAACGGCGGCTCATTACGCGTGCTTTTTGTATACCTGCAGCAGGTCTTGCCATTTCTTGTTCAGATAGTAACGCAGCGCGAGCCCGTAAATGTTGTAGCCAAGGTTTGTATAGTTGTACTTGCCGAAGTCGGCCTCATTAAACGAGGTACCATCGGCAAAGACATGATCTATCTCGCTCTGTTCGATCTGGCCCGTATAGGCGAGGCGGTTGACGAGCGCGAAAATGCAATAGCCCAGGGCAACGCCTTGGGTAAAAGTTAAGAATAATTGGAAGCGCTGAAGGCGCGAAATCGAGGACTGCCGACAATATCGACGCGGACTCTATCACCATCTCGCGCTTTCAGCGCTCAGGAGGCTGGAGCCGGATTTACCTGGGCCGTTGGCCCAGGCTACTACATTTCGCGCCTTTGGCGCTGAGGACCGAAGGTCCGGCTCTGGGTCAAATCTGGGAAAATTTAGACCTTGAGCGAGCCACGGAACGCCCTGGCGGCATAGTAAGATTCTGCGCCGTTGTGATAAACGAAGACAGTGTCGAAGCGGCGATCGCAAAAGAGGGCACCGCCGAGTTTTCTAATATCGGAAGGGGTTTTTATCCAGCTCGATGTTTTCGTATCGAAGTTTCCAAGTTTCTGCAGCTCTCGATATTGTTCTTCGGACAAAAGCTCAATGCCCATGGCAGCAGCCATATCAATAGCGTTATTTTTCGGTTTATGTTCTTTTCGTGACTCCAGCGCTTCGCGGTCGTAACAAACACTTCTGCGGCCTTTGGGACTTTCCGCTGAACAATCATAAAAAATGTATTCGCCCGTCTTTTTATCAGACCCGACAACATCCGGTTCACCGCCAGTTCTTTCCATTTCATTGAGCGACCACAGTTTTTCAGTATTAGCTTCCAGCTTGGCTTGGACTTTAGCCCATTCAAGACCTTTATGGCGGTTTATGTTTTTCTCAAAACGGGCTTTCAAGGCGCTGAGTAGTTCTGCACGTTGTGCTGGTGACAACTTCTTTTTAGTGTTGTTCATACTTTTACTTCAACAAAGATAATATGGTTGATAAGCTGGTCAATTGTAAGATTCTCAGATAGTTACGCAAGAGACAAAACGCCTCATCGGCGGGCTACCGCCACGGTGGACTTGTCATGTCTCAAGCGCCTCGAGTGGTTCGACCCTGCTGGCTCGGAGCGCCGATTTGCCACATTCACACAAGCAATCAAAGAAGAAAACCAACCGCACCGAACAGAAGGTAGAGGTTTCGGAGTCGCCTCAGTAATTCGCAGGTTAGGAAGGGGGCATGCCCCCGCTTGAGCGCTAGCGACGCGACTGGTCAGGTATTACTAGAGACTGTCGCACTCACAAGAGAAACGTGCTCTAAAGCTTGAGTCGGTGGTCGGAAGCTTGAAAGCTGAAGAAACCACTCGCGCCGATGGCGCTCGGGCGGGGGCATGCCCCCTTCCCAACCTGCGAATTGACATTGCGTGAGCCGGCCAGTTGGGCTTGCTAAGTTTTCACACAGGCGCTACCGCAGGGGTACTGACAGAACCGATGTCGCACGTGTGTGATACGCTCTTCCACCAAAATTCCGGCTGACGATAAATTACGACGGAACTATAACTGAGGTAAGCATGGATCTAACAGACATTAATCAACTCTTCAACTACACAGAATGGGCCAACAACCTGGCAATGGATGCGGCCGTCAAACTGTCCGACGACGATTTGCGCCGCGATGTTGGTATCAGCCACCAGTCCATCTTCGGAACGTTATTACATATGGCCGGCGCCGAGTGGATCTGGCTCGAACGATGGAATGGCAGATCTCCCGGGAAGGCTGAAGCCTGGTCACGATGGACCATGGACCACGCCTCCTGTGTTGACCTTGCTGAGTTAAAAGATCGTTGGATGGAAGTAGTGGACCGGCGTTGGAGATATCTGTCGGAACTGGATGACGCGAAGTTGACGAGCGAACTGTCGTTTAAACTCCTGAGCGGTGATGCGAGCTCGATGCGACTCGTCGATCAAATGCAGCATGTCGCGAACCACGCGACGATGCATCGTGGCCAGGTTGTCGGAATGATTCGCCAGCTGGGAATAGATCCACCCTCAACCGATCTACTCTTCTACCTGCGTCGAGAAATATCTCCGAAGTAGGAGGGCATGCGATCCACGAAGCCACATTAGTAGGCGGTCGAGATGTCCGACATGCTTCAGCTTGTCGGTTGAGATTAGGGGCACGGTATCAGCGAGTAACGGCGCAGATTAGGTTTTCCAGCGTCACGACAAGCTGAAGCATGTCGGACATTCGAGGTGCGTCCAGAATATCGCCCAAAGGTCCGGAGGACCGTCAGTTAACAGCCATGTCCGTGAGGGCGTGGAAGGCGAAGTCAACAGTGCCTGAGGTCCGAAGGTCCGGCATCGTGCGGGTCGGGAGTGCAATTTGTTCCGCAGCTTCGGCGCTCAATCGTCTTCGAGATTCCTGACGCCCTTACGGACGTGGCTATTGACTGCCGGTACATCGGACCTAATGCAGCCCAGTTAATGTCGCCGCCTCTCACCGCCGCATTTGTTCCTCGAACGCCCCAGGTAAGAATCCCTAATCTTTGAAGCACTGAGGGCGCGAAATACGCATTGCAGATCGGAGATCGCAGTGATTCGCTGACTCCTAATTCATTTCGCACTTTCAGCGCTTAGAACCTTCAACTCTTCTCACCTGGGCCGTTGGCCCAGCTATTACATTTCGCACCTTTGGCGCTGAGAACCCGGCCCAACGTTTATAGAAATCGGTTATGAGCACGACCTGCGCTCCAGCGGAGCGCAATGTTTCCGGCAATTGTATGCAGCTCCGTTTCGCTCCGCTGGAGCGAGGAGGACTTTTCTTCGCGTCCGTTCTATAAACATTTCGTCCCTACGGGACGAGAACCCGGTTCGCAAGGTCTTGCTTGGCTCCCGACCTCGCCTGTTTGATCCATCTCTCTTCATTCACGCCAAACACAAGCAGCCAGAAGATCGTTGCGGCTGAGCCTAACAGACCGAAGAGTGCGGC
>JALYXE010000158.1 GCA_030947265.1 Acidobacteriota bacterium | reverse complement strand
ATATAGATGTCGCCGTGTGCGAAGTTGATCAGTCGAAGAATGCCGTAAACCATTGTGTAGCCTAACGCGATAAGCGCATAGATTGCGCCTATGGTCAGACCGTTGATGAGTTGTTGCACAAAAGTGTCCATAAAAGACTACGCCAGGAATCAGTAGGGAGAGGGTTTGGAGACCGCCGGTTTCTTTCCGGTTGCAGGCGACGCGGCCCTGGCCGGGGAGGAGGCCGGAGTAGCAGCTGACGATTTCTTTTCAACTGCGGGCGAAGCCCCGGCAGCTGGAGATGAGGTCGGAGGAGGGGACGCTGGTGAAGCCCCTGACGTTGCAGGAGCACCTGCTGGCGGTGTCATGCCTTCAGGATAAATTGTCTCCTGGTAAATATACTTATGGTCTTGCAGTTTAAGTACCACCGCAGGTTTGACGGCGTTCCTTTGCGCGTCAATGGTGATGTTGCCGGTCACGCCCGTAAAGTTTTTAGTTGCAGCAATGGCGTCGCGAAGTTGTGGTTCTGCAGTGGTCCCTGCGCGCTTTATGGAATCGGCAAGGACTTTCATCGCATCATAACCGAGCGCCGCGAGCGCGTCGGGCACGTTGCCATGCCGGGTTTTGTAATCGGCTACAAACTTTTGGATTGCCGGAGAAGGGTCATCAACCGAATAATGATTTGAGATAAAATCTCCGTTTAGAGCATCACCGCCCAAATCCCAAAGCTGCGTTGAGTCCCAGCCATCACCACCCAACATAGGTGCTTTTATGTCCAGTTGCTTTGCCTGTTTGGCGATTACACCAACTTCACCATAGTACCCAGGGACGTAGATCACATCGGGATTCGCTGATCGAATAGCGGTAAGTTGCCCTTTGTAGTCACGGTCACCTTGCGTGTACGACTGCTTGTTTACGATTTGTCCGCCCAGTTTTGTGAAGCTGGCTTCGAAGAATTCCGTCAAGCCGCGACTGTAAGGCGAATTGAAGTCGAGCATGATGGCCGCCTTCTTTGCCTTCAGCGTGTTGGCCGCAAACTTGGCCATCACGTCGCCCTGGAATGGATCAATAAAGCAGACGCGGGAGATGTAGTCGCCGACCTGCGTCACTGCCGGGTTCGTCGAGGATGGCGAAATCATCGGAACTTTGGCAGCTTGCGCTTTTGGAGCCGCGGCCAGAGTATTTCCCGACGCTACTTCGCCAAGAAGTGCAATAACGCGATCCTGATCTATCAGTTTCGTAACTACCGTTGCGGCTTTTTCAGGGCGGCCTTCATCGTCTTCTGAAAGAATCTGGATTTGCCGGCCATTAATTCCACCTGCCTTGTTAATTTCGTCAGCGGCCATCTCTACGCCATTCTTAGTTGATTGGCCAAAGTTTGACGTCCGCCCCGAAAGGTCTCCGTAATAGCCCACTACGATGGGGCCAGTTTCGCCGCCCGCTCCCGGCCCACCTCTGCGTTCACACGCAAAAGCGAAAAAGAGGGTTGCAACGAGTCCGAGCGACAATAGAATTCTTTTCATATTTTCCTCGCAGGCTAAATTGTTTTACTGACAGACATAAAGAAAACGCGCGCCAAGAGTCCGACGCTTCAAACGCATTCAATAGGCAACAGTTCGCTGAAAACTTAAAATCGTGCTGAATAATAGCTTCGAGTGCGTTACGGACGCAAACTTTTACTAGCTTGTAAAGCAAACTGTTAGTTTGCCACATCAGGCCGCCAGTGCGATGGGTAATTGCCCGGAGGCCAGCAACCCAGCAACGCAGTTGTCTTACCAGAATTGACCCGGGGGCTACCCGCAAACTAACAGTTTGCGTTACTCAGGAATGGAAAAACGTGGAATTTAGTTTACTGGTCATTTAGACTGCGCCCAATGTCAAAGCCTCAGCAAGAAGTTTCGCCGCCACTGGGCGATATGAGTAAGGATGAGTTTCGCCGTTTCGGTCATGAGTTGATCGATTGGATTGCGGAGTACTTCGAGCACATTGAAGACCTGCCGGTTCTTGCTCAGATCGAGCCCGGAGATTTAAAGGCGCAACTTCCAGTTGTGCCGCCCGTAAAAGGCGAAGCGATGGAGGAAATTCTCGCGGATGTCGACAGGGTAATCGTACCGGGGCTGACCCACTGGAACCATCCTGCGTTTTTCGCTTACTTTGCTACATCAACGTCGGCGCCTGGGATCTTCGGCGAACTCTTGAGCGCAGCGTTCGACAACAAAGCAATGCTTTGGCGCACGTCGCCCGCATCAACAGAACTGGAGGAAGTGACGCTCGATTGGTTGCGTCAAATGATGGGCCTGGATGCGGGCATGACCGGGATCATTTACGACACTGCGTCGGTCTCGAGCATGCACGCGATCGCTGCCGCGCGCGAGGGTGTGGAGCTGCGCATTCGCGAAGAGGGAATGAGCGGCCGCAATGACCTGCCGTTGTTGCGCGTCTACGTTTCCGAACATTCACACTCATCAATTGAGAAAGGAGTGATAACGCTCGGCCTGGGCCAACGGGCACTAAGAAAGATCCCCGTAGACAATGAGTTTCGCATGAATGCAAAGGCGCTGGCTGCCGCCGTGGAGGAAGACAAACAAAATGGCATCCTGCCGTTCTGTGTGGTGGCGACCGTCGGCACCACGTCAACCTCGAGTATCGATCCCGTCCCTGAGATCGTTCCCATTTGCGAGAAGCACGCGATGTGGCTGCACGTTGATGCGGCTTATGCGGGTTCGGCAGCAGTTGTGCCAGAATTCAGAAATATTCTCAATGGCTGTGAGCGGGCGGATTCCCTCGCAGTCAATCCCCACAAATGGTTATTCACGCCGTTTGATCTCTCGGTTCTTTATTGCCGCCACCTGGATCTGCTCCGACGCGCTTTCTCGTTGGTGCCTGAATATTTGCGCACGCCAGAGCAGGAGCGCGTGCGCAGCGGATCGGATTATGGCGTCCAGCTGGGACGTCGCTTTCGCGCGCTTAAGTTATGGATGATCATCCGCTACTTCGGCCACGAAGGCCTGGCGGCACGAATACGGGAACATTGCCGTCTGGCAAAATTGTTTGCTTCGTGGGTGCAAGAATCGCCCGAATGGGAGTTGATGGCGCCGCTGCCGCTGGCGTTGGTTTGCTTTCGTGCTTGCCCGCCAATTGATGCTACATCCGAGGCGGCACGCAATCGCCGGTTGGACGTCCTGAACGAAGCGATCATGCATGGAGTAAATGCGACTGGTAAAGCGCTGCTATCTCATACGAAACTTAACGATAAGATCACCCTGCGACTTTCCATCGGAAATATTCGCACCACTGAAAAACATGTGCGGCAGGTTTGGGACTTGTTGAATGAGCAGCTAAAGTTACTTTCGGCTTAACAGACGAGTTAATGATCTCAGACGATCTCAATTGTTTAGAT
>JALYXE010000156.1 GCA_030947265.1 Acidobacteriota bacterium | reverse complement strand
TTCTAAACAGCGCGCGCGCTTGTGTTGCTTGAAACCACAAACTGAAGTTTGAACTCTAAACTTCGGGAGTCTCATTTCGAATTGTTTGGAAAACGAAGACCGGTCCAACTTGTTTTTGAAGCGAGCGGATTATTGCACTTCTTCAAGTGAAGAAGCAAAAGAAGAAAGCGGAGTACGGGCCGCAGATGAACGCGGATCAGAAAAGTCAGAGGTCAGAAGTCAGCGGTCGGAAATAAGAAAAGTGAAGCTGCAGATCCTCGCCCCAATCAACTCGCATCGGTCCAACCTCTGATTTCTGATGTCTGACCTCTGATCTCTGATCTCTGACCTCTGACGCTACTGCCCCGGAGTTCTTCGCCCCATTGCCCATTTCAGTAACGGCGGCGTCACCAGGGTCGTGACAATCACCATAATAACCACCGCACCAAACGTAGCTGCGCTGATTACCGGCTCAACTACTCCAGCGGCAGTTGGCAGCATGAGCGTCGCGCCGATGCCCGCGAAGATTAGTCCCACCTCGCCACGCGGAATCATTCCTAATCCGATCGCCAGCCGGTTTGTGCCGCGTTGGAGTACACCCAGCGCGCATATTTGTTTCCCAATGATCGCTGCCAGCGTAAGCGCCAGAGCGAAACCAACGATCTCCATTCGCGCAAATAATCGCAGGTCAACCTTCAGTCCCATTAAGACAAAAAATATTGGAACCAGCACCGCGCTCACCGGTTGCAAGAGTTCGCGAAGATCGCGCTCCTTCTGCGCCGGCGCAGGTTTGTAATGTACTTCGTCCAGGACGAGACCGGCGGCAAACGCTCCCACAATTGGCGCCAACCCAACTTTAGCTGCAACCCAGGACAAAAACAGGCAGAAGCAGATTGAGAGAGTTAGCAAGACGCCTCCTGTTTCCAATCTTCCTGCTCCGCGAAGTAACCGTGGCATGACGAACTGGCCTACAACAATCGAACCAACCAGGAAGACGAGGGCCTTACCCGCAATCAACCCGACGTCCATGAGCGACAGAGCCACGCCTGTCGACACACTCTTAATTGCTCCGGCCACAATGGCCAAAATCAACAGACCGAGGACGTCATCAATTACTGCAGCTCCCAGGATGATACGCGCCTCTCGCGTTGCGAGCTTACCGATGTCTTTGAAAACTCGTGCTGTGATGCCAACGCTCGTAGCGCAAAGCGTCGCGCCGATGAAGATGTGGACCAGTCGAGGTTCATCAGGTATGAAGTACGCAGAAACACCCCAACCCAAAAGGAACGGAGCAATCACACCAAGCACGGCCACAAGCAACGAGGACCACCCTACCGCCATCATCTCTTTCAAATCTGATTCAAGGCCGACTTCAAAGAGCAGTATGATCACACCAATTTCCGCGAGGGCAGCGATAATCTCGTTGGTCTTCAACGGAGCGACCGCAGTAAATCCGAATATCACCAGGTTGCCGACAACTATTCCGCCAACCAACTCGCCCATCACTGCCGGCTGTCCTATGCGTTCAAATACTTCGCCGCCAAGCTTGGCGACGATCAATATGACTGCAAGCCCAATCAGAACCAGCGGCTGCAGGCCGTAAACATCAGACGAGGACGATGTGTATCCGGTGTCGGCTGAAGCTGAAACTGAAGACGTGATGAGAAAAGCCAACAGAAGGGGCAGTATTGTAAGGAGCTTTCTTTTCATTATCCTAAGCGGGCCCGGATTATGGCACAATTCCGCTGAGCCCTGCCGTTGGCGAAAGCTGTTTGCGGCAGAGCCGTGAACATCAGATGGCAGAGCCCCGCGCCACACTAGGGTGACCTCGAGGGTCACGCTGATGACATATCACATCTTCAATGCCAGCAAAGCGTGTGTTTTATGTTTCCCTTATTTGCTTCAGGCACTTCCGACCAACTATAATGCGGCAAATTAGGCGCGCCCCAATCTCTGACAGGATTCTAATAAATCGGGGTGCTTCCTAAGCAAATCAAACTTTTCAATGTCATCCCCAATAAAGTGGAAACAACGCGGGCGTATCTCGCCTATCGGTGGCGAACGGCCGGAAACCCCTTTGCGCACTCTGGCCCTCAACCTGGGGGAAGCGGCGCGTTCTGCGCTCACTGAACCCTACCGGCTTATCATCGAACATCAGCAAATTTATTTGAGGCGGCTGCCACAAGAGTTTGATGGCTTTCGTATTGTTCAGCTGTCTGACATTCACCACAGCGCGTTTACCAGCCAGGAGCAGATTAAACGTGCGGTTGAAACCGCAAACAGTCTGCAACCAGACATTGTGGCGCTCACCGGTGATTACGTTTCCAAGGAACGACGATATGCAGCGCCTTGTGCGGAACTGCTGGGGACACTGCGGGCGCGCGATGGCGTCTACGCTGTTCTGGGCAATCATGACCACTGGACTGATGCGGCTCTAATCACGGACCTCTTCCGAGCGGAAGGAATTACGGTCCTGGTTAATCAGGGCATGCGCTTCGAGAAGAAAGGCGCCGCTTTCTGGCTCGCGGGAGTGGATGACACGATGGTTGGCCTGGAAGATTTGTCGCTTGCTTTGGCTGGGGCTAGAGATGACGAGTTAAAGCTGCTGCTCGCCCATAATCCGATTATCTTGCGTCGCGCCGCTCGCGCGGGAGTTGACCTTGTGCTTAGCGGGCATACGCACGGCGGCCAGGTTAGATTGCGCTCAGAACGAAGCGCTACCAGGCGACCTCGCCGGCGTCTGCTTAAAGGTCTGGCACATCAGGGCACAACCCAAATATACATAACACGTGGTTTGGGAACCGTTGTTTTGCCGGTTCGCTTTGGCTGCCCACCAGAAGTTTCACTACTTGAGTTGCGATGCGATGAGTAGGCCGCAGTTGTAACGCAAACTGTTAGTTTGCGACGCGCCGTCACCCGACAGCCTGATAATTCCTGAACCAGCTCCCCAGGGAAACTGTCATAACGCAAACTAACAGTTTGCGTTACAACCACTGATGTCCTCCCGGATTCTTACCGTTCCCAACCTGCTCACCGTCTTTCGGATGGTGCTCATCCCTGTTTTTGTTACGCTTCTCTTCTATCAAAGATTTGTTTGGGCGTTGGCTGTTTTTGCGGGCGCCGGACTTACCGATGGCCTCGACGGCCTGCTGGCTCGGCGCTTTGGCCAGCAGTCGCAATTGGGCACCATCCTGGATCCAATTGCCGACAAACTTATGCTGGTGACGTCGTTCATCGTGCTGTCAATGCGGAGCGTATTTCCTCAGCCTTTGCCCAGTCATCTGCCCGTCCCTTTTTGGGTGACCGTCGCCGTAATTAGCCGCGACGTGTTTATTATTGTCGGCGCTGCAGCAATCAATATCATGACCGGCTTTAGAGGTTTTCGCCCTTCATGGTTGGGAAAGGTCAACACGACTGTCCAGATTGGGGGGATAGCGGCCATTATGTTCGCCGCCAGCGTGCCTCATTACACGGGCTACTACCTTCCCACGGTTTATGTGACAGTTTTCACCCTGGCCGTGCTCTCCGGACTCCACTATATTTTCTTTGCTTCAAAACTCATGAATGAGGACCGGAAACCAGCGCCTCCTGCTGAAAGTGGCCCCCAAATCCCACAAAATTAGACTTTTTGCTATCACATCCAACCGTCCACAAAGTTGACAATGGAAGACTCAAGTATTATATTACTCTCCCATGCAACCTGAATTATCGGTGGATTGACAGAGTTAGGAATGGGTTGCGAAATTGCTAAATTAGCGGGCTAAATATCGTTTTGGAGAACAAAAGAGATGAGCAAGATCATAGGAATCGACTTGGGAACAACCAACTCCGTGGTGGCAGTCATGGAGGGAGGGGAACCCACAGTCATAACAAATTCAGAAGGTGGGCGCACGACCCCCTCTGTAGTGGCGTTTACCAAGGACGGCAGCCGGCTGGTGGGCCAGGTGGCGAAGCGCCAGGCGGTTACCAATCCGGAAAATACCGTTTATTCAATCAAACGGTTTATGGGGCGGCGCTTTGAAGAGGTTACGG
>JALYXE010000137.1 GCA_030947265.1 Acidobacteriota bacterium | reverse complement strand
GGTTGGCGCAGTTCGCGTCCTGAGACCTCTCAAGCAAAAAGCGCGCGCGTCGTGGTTGGCTCAAAAGACTTCACAGAGTCTGCAATTCTTGCGGAGATGGTAGCGCAGATGCTTGAAGCGCGTGGAGTACCAGTTGAGCGCAAGTTTGAGCTTGGCGGCAATATTCCTCATGATGCTCTTTTTGCCGGCACAATTGATCTCTATCCGGAGTACACCGGCACAGCTTACACTGCGATACTAAAACATTCTCCCGTAACTGATCCTCGCGCAGTCTATGACCAGGTTAAGCAGGAGTATTTGGAAAAATTCAACGTGGTAGTGAGCGAGCCGCTGGGTTTCGAAAACACTTTTGCTATCCTTATGCGTGGCGCTGAAGCGAGACGACTCAAATTAAAAACGATTTCTGACGCCGCACCCCACGCACGAAATTGGCGCGCAGGGTTTGGGCAGGACTTCATGTCGCGCGCGGACGGCTATCCGGGCTTTGCCAAAGCCTATGGGCTGAAATTCACGGAACAACCGCGAGAGATGGACCTCTCACTTACTTATATTGCGCTCGCCTCCGGAAAGGTTGACCTGATTGCCGGCAACTCAACTGAAGGAAGAATAGCAGGGCTCGATCTTGCGCAACTTGAAGATGATCGGCATTATTTTCCGCCTTATGAGGCCGTGTATCTCGTGCGAAGCGGTTCATTATCGCGACTTGACTCATTGAGAGACGTCCTCCGGAGATTGGCGCACGCGATTACTACCGAAGAGATGCGGCAATTGAATTATGAAGTCGATGTGAACAAGCGTGGACAAGCTGAAGTTGTTCGCGACTGGCTAAAGCGAAAAGGCTTTGTGGCTTCATAGGGCAAACTTCAGGACGCCCTGATAACTTGTTGCATAGCGTCTTTCTCTATTAAGAGTAACAGAGGGGGCATGCCCCCTTCCTGAAAATGTAAAATGGAAAATGGAAAATGATAAATGGAAAATGAAAGAACCAAAGATTTTCCATATATAATTTGTCATTTCTCATTTTTCATCGTTAGGAAGGGGGCATGCTCCCGCCGTTTCTTCGCTAAATCGATTGGAGACAATATGAAAAGATTGCTGATTGCGCTGGTAGTGAGTTTTTGTCTGCTTCCAATAACCATCTCCTCTCAAGTGAAACCCGCGCCGGCAGTTGTGTTCATCAAGGCCGGCCGGCTGGTCGATGTGCGTGCAGGCCGACTCCTGGAAAACCAGGGCATCCTCGTTGAGGGTCAGCGTATTAAGGCTGTGGGCGCGCTGGCGGAAATTGAAAAAACAGTTCCGCCCACGGCGCAGGTTATCGATCTAACGCGCGCAACGGTCCTTCCCGGACTCGCCGATTGTCATACACATATCTTGTTGCAGGGCGACATCACCGCCGCTGATTATGATGAACAACTGCTGAAGGAGTCGATTCCTTATCGCACGATCCGCGCAACGGTCGCGGCCCGCACGGGTCTTTTGAATGGGTTTACGGTAATGCGCGATCTGGAAACAGAAGGCGCGATGTATGCCGATGTAGACGTCAAGACTGCCATCAATCGTGGCGTGATTCCTGGTCCTCGTTTGTTTGTATCCACGCGTGCTTTTTCAGCCACTGGCATGTATCCGCTGACGGGGTATTCCTGGGAATTGAAAATGCCGGAAGGCGTGCAGATTGTTGATGGCGCCGATAATATTCGTAAGGCTGTGCGCGAGCAGGTCAAGTATGGAGCTGACTGGATAAAGTTTTACGCGGACCGCCGTTATTATTTGAAGGATGGAGCACTCCATTCATGGGTCAACTTCACTGATGAAGAGATGAAAGCAATGGTCGACGAAGCCCACCGTCTGGGGCACCGCGTTGCTGCTCATGCCATGGGTTGGGACGGAATCGACGCCTCTCTTAAGGCCGGCGTGGATTCGATTGAACATGGGTACGGATTGGATGAGGGACTTATAGATCGCATGGTGCGACAGGGGACATACTGGTGTCCGACAATTTACGTAGGCGTGTATGTTGCCGAAGGCCGCGCCGCAGCGGGCGCGCCAATTTGGCTGGCGATGCGCGACCTGGAGGCTAAGGCGTTTGGGCTGGCACTACGCCAGGGTGTGAAGATTGCTTACGGGACAGATGTAGGTGGTTACGCGTGGACTGAAAACCAGGCAAAGGAATTTGCCTACATGGTGCGCTATGGGATGACGCCCATGCAGGCTATTCAATCGGCGACCGTTGCCGCTGCCGATCTACTGCAACAGTCAGCCGACTTTGGAGCGATTGAGGCAGGAAAATTTGGGGACATAATTGGAGTCTCGGGCGACCCGCTGCATGACATAACTGAACTTGAACGCGTACGCTTTGTAATGAAGGGTGGTGAGATTTACAGGAACGATATGGGAAGATAGAGAGTTTGCAGATGCCAGTATTTGCTCGAGACTTTGAAGCGAATCATGATCTGGGAGCTTCCACGACTCCAGTTTTAGACTTCAAACTTTTTTGAAGGAGACTCAAATGACATTACTCGATGTGCTAGTGCTACTTCTTATTGCCGGCCTTTGCGGCGCCCTGGGCCAGGCGATCACGGGCTTTTCACGCGGAGGTTGTCTCGTGTCGATCGCTTTAGGATTTGTGGGAGCCATTCTGGGTATGTGGCTGGCACGCCAATTG
>JALYXE010000125.1 GCA_030947265.1 Acidobacteriota bacterium | reverse complement strand
GTTGTTCCCAGGGCCGAAGTTTTTATCCAGGGCGAAGGCACTGGAATATCGCGTACGGTGAATTCCGACGACAACGGATTCTATCTGGCTCCAAGTTTGCCCGCGGGGCGCTATTCGATTAGCACCGCGCCGAGCGGCTTCAAGAAGACGGTCGCTGAGGCAGTCGATCTCCACGTGGCGGAGAACAAAGTCGTCAATCTGGATTTGCAGGTGGGCCAGGTAAGCGAAACCGTCACCGTCTCATCCGATGCTGCCCCAGTCGAGACGCGCAGCGGAGAGCTAAGCAGTCTTATCTCGGAGAAACAAGTGACGGAGTTGCCATTGAACGGACGGAACTACGCGCAACTGGCGCTGATGGTGCCGGGTGTTTCACCGGTCACGCAGGCTGGCGCGGGAGGTGCTTTTGGTACTAACGGTACCGGACTTGACTCTCACGTGGACATGTCGGTCAACGGCAATCAGTCAAACGCCAACATGTGGACGGTTGATGGTGTCAACAACATGGACGTGGGCTCAAACGCGACGCTGCTGATCTTTCCATCCATTGATTCCATTCAGGAGTTCCGCGTAGAGCGTAACAGTTTCAGCGCCGAGTACGGCCAGGCTCAGGGGGCCGTAATCAATCTCATTACCAAAGGCGGCAGCAACCAATTTCACGGCACCGGCTTTGAGTTTTTTCGAAGTGACAAATTGAATGCCACTGACTTTTTTCTCAACCGAGCTGGCCAGCCAAAGGCGCAGTTGAAATACAACAACTATGGTTTCAACTTTAGCGGCCCAATTAAGAAAAATAAGATTTTCTTTTTCTGGAATGAAGAATGGCGTGCCGAGCGGCGCGGCGTAGTGCTTTCGGCTAAAGTGCCGACGGCCGCCGAGAGGGTGGGAGATTTCAGCGGAGCTCTTACGGATTCTCTGCCACACGTTCCTTTCTCTTGTAGACAAGTGGCGAACCCTACGCCTCCTCCGGCTACGATCACAGTCTGTGATCCTTTCCCTGGCAACAAGATACCGCAAAATCAGCTTAGCCCGGCCGGTCTGGCAATCTTGCAGGTGTTTCCGCTTCCCAATACTACCGGTTCGACAAACTGGGTCTCGTCGTTGTTGGAGCCGATCAACACCCGTCAGGACAGCATTCGTGGCGATTTCAACATCACCAGCAAGATGAATCTGCTGATCAAATATACAAATGAAACGTGGAAGCACGCGAGTGCGGCCGGCAACTTCTGGGGCGACTCTCCATTCCCAACCTTGAGCTCGGATTGGGATCAGCCCAGTCATAGCTTCGCCGTCAAACTCGCAACGACTTTGAGTTCGTCGTCGGTTAACGAGTTCCAGTTCTCGCGCGCCGGTAATGACATCATCATAACGACCAACAAGGCGGGCGAGGCCCTCAATAGCGACATCGCCTCGAAGTTTCCGACGGTCTTTCCGAAAGCGGCCGGTGTAGGCCTGCCAACCTTCTGGGGTGCGGATGGATATCCTGCTCTGTGGCACCAGGCGCCCTGGCAAAATCACGAAGACCTCTTCATTTGGAAGGACGACTTCTCCAAAGTAGCCGGTTCCCACGATCTCAAATTCGGTGGCCTGGCCAGCCATAACATCAAGAACGAACTGGCCCAGGGCGCCAACGGCATCGCCCAGTTCTGTGGCACGAACACGCACACGGGCAATGCAATCGCAGAGTTGCTATTCAAAGACTTGCCGCTGGGATGCTACACCGAGATCGATCATGACGAAGCTTCACTGGGTCGCTGGCATGACTTTGAATTCTACGGGAACGATACTTATAAAGTCCGTCCGCGAGTTACGCTCACTTTGGGAATGCGCTGGTCCAGATACTCGCCGGCCTACTCAAACAACGATCACATCAGTAACTACATCCCGCGATTGTATGACGGCGTCAATCCGCTTAGCGGTTTGGTAAAGCCTGGTCAGGCCGGATTCGGTCGCTCATTGTGGCACCCATATAACAAAGGCTTCCAGCCACGATTAGGTCTGGCCTGGGACGTTAAGGGCGATGGCAAGACAGCGTTACGCCTGGGATTCGGGCGCTTCATGAGCCGTTCGAACGTGATCGAAGATATACTGCGCCTGGCTGGCAATCCTCCCTGGACGCAAGTGGTAAACTCCAACTGGGGAGGCGACGGAAATGCAAGGCTTAGCGACGATCCGACCTTCCGTAGTTTGGATACGATCAATCCCGGGCTCCCAAAGGCCCTGGCTGGTGTCAGCAACAGCACGGGTTTCAATGCCGTGAACGAAAACTTCAAGCCACCCGAGAGCTGGCAATGGAATATAACCATCTCGCGTGAAATCCTGAAAAACACAGTGGCCGAAGTTTCTTATATAGGCAATCACGGTCTGCACATCTGGCGGCGTGATGTGCACTTCAACGACGTTCCCCCGGACAGAAGGGCTGCCGTGGTCCAGGCATTCAAGGATGGTACCGGTTCGCAAGCCATCGCGAATAGTAATCGCCGGTTCCCAAATCTTGGGCCCATTACAATGAGCGAGTCGACCGGTGACTCGACCTACAAGGCGCTACAGGTCTGGATCAACCGCCGGTTTACCAATCGTCTGTCCTGGCAAGTTGCTTACACCTGGTCGCACGCCGTTTCCAACATTCCGTTAACGTCCTTCACCAGTGCCACGACCGATCCATTCAACTATAATCTGGACAAGGGTGATTCCGATCTCGACCGCAGGCATATGTTCGTTTCCAACGCGGTCTATGCGTTGCCCGCTTTCAAGAGATGGGGCTCGTTGGCGAGTAACATCCTGGGAAATTGGCAAGTCAATGGGATTGTCACCCTGCTGAGTGGTATACCTCTCGACGTTCAGACAGGCATTAGTGCACAGTATTTTGGTCTGGCTAGTAACGCCTCTGGCGGCTTCCGCCCTGACCTGGTTTCCGGCGTACCCATCTATCTAAATGGCCCGGACAAGACGGTATTTCTCAATCCGGCAGCGTTCACGTTTCCTGCTCCCGGGACATTCGGGAATCTTAAGCGTGGATTCGTGCGGCAGCCGGGACTCAAGAACGTTGATTTCTCGCTGGCCAAGAATTGGAAGGTGCGAGAGAAATATGGCATTCAATTTCGCGCCGAGATGTTCAACCTTTTCAACCACACGAATTTCAACGGGTTCGATCCGGGCTTAAGCCTTAGTCCCAGCCGCGATGCCAGCGGAAAATTCCTCGGTACATTTACCAGTACAAATGGAAACTTTGGCCGGCTGAATAGTGACCGAGGACCGCGCAATATCCAGTTCGGCTTGAAGTTCAACTTCTGATATAGTACGGCACGGCTGAAATAAAGACGGAGGGCTAATAGATCTACATCAGCCCTCCGTCTAACTTTTTCCAGGGTGCCAAGAAGTTCAAGTGAGGTACTTACCTTCGACCTTGTTTCCTCTTCTTCTGCTGGTCTTCGTTTTCCAATCTCCCCAGGATTCGCTTCACCAACATTCCGAAGCTGCGGAAGCGCAAAGACGGGCGGGCAATCTCGTTGGAGCAGAACGAGAATACACGGCTGTTCTAGCTGAAGGATATGGCAAGCTGGGAAAGGTGTACTCAGCCGAGAAGAAATATCAACAGGCCATTACTGTGCTCGAGTCCGCCATTCTTTATCGGCCTGATTCGCAAGAGGCCTTGATTGATTTAGCCATTGCTTACTTCGACGCAGAGCAATATGAAAAAGCCCTCGAGCCGCTGGCCAAGGCGTTGAGCGCCAATCCTCAGAGCGCCGGCGCGCACCACATGCTGGGCAAGAGCTATTTCATGCTCGGCGACTTTGGCAAGTCCACCACTGAGCTGCAAACGGCTTTCAAAATTACACCGAACGATTACGACGTTGCCTATACCCTGGGACTCGCCTACCTCAAGCAGCATCAGTTCGCCCCCGCGCAGCAGATTTACGAGCGCATGCTCAAACAGTTCGGCGACCGGCCGCAGCTACGTATCATCTTTGGCCGCGCATATCGCGAGACCGGGTTTTTGGGGGAAGCCATTGAGGAATTCAAAAAAGCCGTTGCTCTCGACCATCATTTTCCCAGAGCTCATTACTATCTCGGTCTCACCTATCTACTAAAGGAAGGCGCCTCTCGATTGCGTGATGCGGAGCAGGAATTCAAGATTGAGTTGGACTCACATCCGGATGAATTCTTTGCCAACTATTATCTCGGCATCGTTTATTTGATGGATAGGAAATGGGACCCGGCTATTAGCTTGCTGCAGAAGGCCGTTCTGATTCAGCCAGCTAACCCAGATCCATACTTTCATTTAGGTCAGGCATACCAGGCTACTGAGAAGTATGCGGAAGCGGTTGAGGTGCTCAGGAAATCAATCACCCTCAATCCATCGCTCAGCCACAATGATTACCAGGTGGCCACGGCGCACTACCGGCTGGGCCAGTCTTTGTTGAAGACTGGCCAGAACGAAGCCGCTGAGAAAGAGTTACAGTTGGCGGCGGAGCTAAAGTCAAAATCCTTGAAGCGCGACAAGGAGAAGAACGAGGTTTACCTCAACGCTGCCAACCTGCATGATCAAAACAGCAAATTCCCGGAGATGGTGTCTTCCGAAGGTGTGATCGCCGAAGCGAAATCGCCCGACCAGAGGACCGCGGAAGAACTGAAGAGCGGCGAAGATTATTATTCAAAAGTGATCGCTACTGCACACAATGAGATCGGTTTGCTGCGCGCTGATCGCAGCGACTTCAAAGCGGCGAGTGAGCAGTTTGCTCTGGCCGCCAAATGGGATTCACAACTGCAGGGCCTCAACTTCAACTGGGGCCTCGCCGCTTTCAAAGCTGAGCTATACAAAGAGGCGACTAATCCACTTGAGAAGGAGCTGAGCGATCATCCCGCCAATGTTCAGGCTAAGCAGTTGTTGGGGTTGAGCTATTTCATGTTGGAGAAATACGCGAAAACTTCTGCATTGCTGTCAGACGTAATAGCAGCCAAGCCTGCCAATGTCGGCGTCTTGTACACTTTGGCCCTCTCTCTAATTAAGGAAGGCAAAAAGGAGAGAGCCGATCAGGTGATTCAGCAGATGGTAGTCCTCGGTGGCAATACTCCCCAACTTCATATTCTGTTGGGCCAGGCCTATGACGAACAGGGCGAGACCGCCAAAGCTCTCGAAGAATTGCAGCTCGCTCTGTCACTCGATAGCAAGACGCCGATGGTCCACTATTATTCCGGCATGGTTTATGTGAAGGCCGGTAAGTTTGATGAGGCCGCAAAGGAATTCGAAAATGAGCTGGCGTTGAATGCCGGTGATGTACAAGCCAAATACCATCTGGCCTTTGTGTTGCTCGCTCAACAAAAGGCCGCTGCCGGGATCATGTTAATGCGCGAAGTCATTCAGCTCAGGCCTGACTTCGCAGATGCCCACTACGAGCTTGGCAAAGCGCTTTTACAACAGGGCGAGGTTGGGGACGCCGTCGAAAATCTGGAGATGGCGGCGAGGCTGGCCCCTGACAAACCGTATGTTCACTACCAACTCGGCAGAGCTTACCTCGCTGCCGGGCGTAAAGCTGAGGGTGAGAATCATCTGGAAATATCGCGCCAATTGAAAGAGAAAGAGCGCCGGCCAACGAATCCATGATCTCCGATCGGAGAGGTTGCTAAACTTTTGCCTTTAAGGACTGTACCGGGCTTCATCGCGGCGCTAATCATACTTCTTCTTTCACCACCCGCATGGATGATCGATGGTCCGGGAATCGACGTGCACTTTACAGATATCACTAAGCAAGCGGGCATCAATTTCAAGCACGTCTCCTCGCCTGAGAAGAAGTACATCGTAGAATCAATGAGTGGCGGCGTCGCGCTCTTTGATTACGACAACGATGGTTACCTGGACATCTACCTCGTCAACTCGCTGACAGTGGACATGGTGAAATCAAAACAGAAGACCAAAAGCGCTCTCTATCACAACAACGGCGACGGAACGTTTACTGATGTAACGGCCAGGTCCGGGGTCGGCAACATCGGCTGGGGCATGGGAGCGGCGATTGGCGATTACAACAATGACGGCTTTGACGATATCTACGTAACCTGCCTGGGACCAAACCATTTATTAAAGAACAACGGGAACGGGACCTTCACGGACGTTACCCAAAAGGCAGGTGTCGGCGATCCGCGTTGGTCCACCGGCGCCGCTTTTGTCGATTACGATAACGATGGCAAGCTCGATCTGTTTGTGTCCAACTATGTAGATTTCGACGTGAATAATCTGCCGGAGTTCGGCAAAGGACGCACCTGCCAATTCAAAGGGATACCGGTGCAGTGTGGACCGAGAGGGCTTAAGGGTGCGGGTGATACGCTCTATCATAACAATGGCGATGGTACCTTCACTGACGTATCAGCGAAGGCCGGCGTTTCGGATCCCGATGGCTACTACGGACTGGGCGTGATTGCCAGCGATTTTGACGGCGATGGCCTGGTCGATAT
>JALYXE010000105.1 GCA_030947265.1 Acidobacteriota bacterium | reverse complement strand
GGCCAGGATCTGGCGCGGCTGCGCTTCTCCGATGTCCACCGTCAACAGCAGGAGCTTATCCGCTTTCGGGATACGTTCGGCGGCTAACACTTCACCGACGCGCAAGTCAACCTTTGTGAAGTCAGTAATGTCGATCAGGTCGGTCACACCTGGCGCTCCGGCAACAGCATCCGCTTCAGTTGCGCCCTGCATGAGCGGGGCTGGCTTTGTTTGCTGGGCCGTGGGGCTGTTTGCAACTGCGTCTGCTTCCGTCGCATGCGCCCCCAGCCGCTGCGCCCTCACTAACGGCTGGGCTACCGCCCCGGCGTCGGTAGTCCTCGCTTCTTGACGTTGGAGATTAGAGGTTGGACTTTGGACACCGGCAATCTCCTGCATCCTCTTGGCCTTGTCGATCCTGGGAAAAAGTGGCTTCACCTCGCCAATCGCTGTGCCTTCAGCAAGCTGTCCCCATTTGAGCGTCGCCGGATCAATGGCAGCGGGCGAGTCCGGCGAGCCTTCCGATTTTCCCAAGCCAAGCTGCGACCAAATCTCCACCGTTGCGCCTGGCAACACGGGGTATAGCAACACACACAACCAGCGCAGTGTCTCAGCGGCGCGATATAGGACAGCGTTCAGCGTCTGTTGCTGGTTTTCATCCTTCGCGAGTTCCCAGGGCTTCGCATCGCTTATCATCTTGTCGATTCGAGCAACGATGGACCATACAACTTCCAGCGCCTTACTAAACGCAAACGCCTCAAACTGTTGCTGAAACTGATCGCGAGCATGTTCGATAAAACCAGAAATCGTAGTTTCGTCTGTATCAACTCCCGTACGCTTTGCCAGCAACAATTTATCTTCGGAGATGGCCCTTGAAGGCACTCGGCCATCTGCGTAGCGCGAAATCATTGTCAGCGTGCGGCTCGAAAGATTCCCCAAGCCGCTGGCCAGATCGCTATTCGTGCGATCAATTAATGCTTCATAGCCGAAACGGCCGTCCTGGCCGAAAACCATCTCCCGAAGGCAGAAGTAACGAATTGCATCGATCGGAAAATACTGATTGAGTACGTCCAGCTCCACCGTGTTTCCCAAGGTCTTTGACATTTTGCGTCCGGACGGATCGAGCCACATGCCGTGCGCGACAATTGCTCGGGGCCGCTCCACGCCGGCGGCCATGAGGAACGCCGGCCAATAGACGGCGTGAAAGCGCAAGATGTCTTTCCCTACTAAGTGCAGGGCCGGCCAAAACTTCTCGAAGCCGACCGCGCGTTCGCGCTCTTCATTGCCAAAGCCAATGGCGGTTATGTAATTCGTTAAGGCATCAAACCAAACGTACATGGTGTGATGAGGGTCTCCCGGCACGGGCACACCCCAACTCACAGAGGTTCTTAACCGACTCACCGACAGATCCTGAAGACCACTTCGAACGAAGCTGGTTACCTCGTTGTGTCTCGACTCAGGTTGCACAAAATCCGGCCGCGATTCATAGAGTGATAAGAGCGACTCGGTGTAATCAGAAAGACGGAAAAAGTAGCTCTCTTCCGAGATGCGATCGAGCCCTATGTCATGGATCAGGCAAGTTGGCGGCTCGCCCGCGGTCTTCGGCTTTGCATACTCGTCTTCACTTTTGTAAGCCGCACACGCTGCACAGAACCATCCCTCGTAGTGGCCCTTGTAGATCGCGTCGTTGCCTTTTGGAGTCTTTGCTTTGGCTGCCCGCCGCCAGAATTCACTGACACCCTGGTAGTGAAAAGGCTCGCTTGTGCGCATAAACATATCGTAGCCGCCGTGATCGGTATCAAGGCAAAACTCCGCAGTCATCTTGTTGAAATAGCTGACGACGAAATCAGCTTGTTCTTTGGGAGTGCGACCGGCGCGCTCGGCAGCGCGCTCGATGTTTATTCCGTGCTCATCGGTTCCGGTTAAGAAAAATGTTTCAATTCCCTGCTGTCGCTGGTGACGCGCAATCGTGTCAGCGACGATCATGGTGTAGAGATGACCAAGATGAGGCAGGCTATTCGCGTAGTAAATGGGAGTGGTTATGTAGAAGGTTTTCATCGGTGAATTCAGGGGAGGTTATGCGCGACCGTGTTTAGAGACGATTTTCCATTTATTATTTGTCATTTTTCATTGCTCGGAGGGTAGATTGATTCCTACCGGTCGCCGCAGTGCATTCTACGTCGCCGCAGTCTATTCCCATGACTATCGCTTGGCCAGGCTGCTTGTTATCGGAAATGAAAAATGAAAAATAATAAATGGAAAATGAAAAATCTTACCTCTTTGATGCCTTTGAAAATTCATCATCAGGATTAAACCTGGGCATCTGGTCCATTTCCGCTATGCGGCGACCTATAGCCATCGCTATCTCGGCCTCTTGCAACATGCCGCGAAAATCCCACGAATCACTGTATTCGTCGGAAGGTTGATGATAGTGAGCCGTGTTGTAGGCTTTGAATTGCTCCTCGCCCCAGCCCTTCGGCCTGCCGACATAATCGTCTCCCTCCTTCAAGCTGATCGACGGAACTCCAACCTTGGCAAACGGGAAGTGATCTGAACGATAGAACGATCCCTGTTCCGGCCGCGCATCCGGCGAGACACGCATCCCGCGCTCGCGTGCCACCGCTTCAACAACGGCCTTGAGCGTTGATCGTTCGGCTCCTAGCGGTACAAAGTCCTTCGTCGTTCCCAGGACATTCATTGAGTCAAGGTTTACGTTCGCCGCAGTCTTTTCCACCGGTACGAGAGGATGTTTTGAATACCAGTCAGCGCCGAGCAGTCCCTGTTCTTCCGCCGTCGGGAATAAGAAGAGACTGGAACGCCGCGGACGCTGTGCGGCCGGCAGTTTTGCCAACGCCTCCGCGATAGCGAGGACAGAAGCCACGCCTGAAGCATTATCGACAGCGCCGTTATAGATGTTGTCGCCAGTTTTGTCAGGCGCTCCAACGCCCAGATGGTCCCAGTGTGCTGAATAGACTACATACTCGTCGCGCAGTTTCGGATCACGGCCTGTAAGCACGCCAACAACGTTTGGAGCCTGCACACGCTTCACTTCGTTTTTAAGATTGATCTTGCCTTTAAGGTTGAGTGCAACAGGTTTGAAATCGCGCGATGCCGCCTTCGTGCGGAGCTCGGCAAGATTTTGTCCGGCGAGTTTCATCATTCGCTGCGCAGACTCATCGGTCATCCACGAACGAAAGTTCAAGAATGGAGTTGTATCGCCGGGGCTGCGAGCAATATCGAAGCGCCATGATCCATTGGAAGTGCGCACCACGCTCCACGGATAACCAGCCGACTGATCCGTATGCAGAAGAATGACGCCGGCTGCTCCCCGCCGTGCCGCTTCTTCATACTTGTAGGTCCAGCGGCCGTAATAGGTGAGCGCTCTTCCGCCAAAAAGGGCTGGTTCTTCTATCGTGGCCGGCGGATCGTTTACCAAGATCACCAGAATTTTACCGCGATAATCCGAAGGCCCGCCTTTGTAATCGTTCCAGCGTTGCTCGGGCGCGTTTATGCCGTAGCCTACGAAAACCATATCGGCATCGACGTCAACCTGATCAGTTTGAGCGCCAGTGAACGCGACGAACTCGTCAGCGAACTTGAAAGTTTCTTTACCGTTCCGACCTGAAATGGTTAGTTTGGTGTTCGGATCGGCTTTGACTCCAACGAGCGACACCGATTGAAAGAAGCTGCCATTGGGTGCGGCGCCTTTAAGCCCAAGCGCCTCCATCTGCGCGGCGATGTAGTTTGCGGCTATCTCGCCGCCACGCGCGCCCGTGCCACGTCCTTCCAATAAGTCGCTCGACAAAAACTTGATGTGCGCGCGAATCGCATCTTCATTGAGGGGATTATTGACTGGTCGTCGCTGCTGCGAAAATGCGGTTACGGCTATAGCAACCATCAGAGTCGAGACTAGGGCGACTTGTAATTTGGTACCCGGCTTACTTCGCATCTTTATGTCCTCACTCTTTTCCGGTAATTAGGGCCATCGCCTCGGCCCGCGTACGCGGATCGGTCCGGAAACCTCCGAGCACGGCGGAAGTAATCGTTTTGGCGTCGGCCTTCCTTACGCCTCTTAAGGTCATG
>JALYXE010000101.1 GCA_030947265.1 Acidobacteriota bacterium | reverse complement strand
CCAAAGACGGCTCGTCCGCCGTTTTCTTTCCATGTTGACCAATCCCGTGCATTCTTCTGGGGGGCACGTTGCCTGGTCTAAGCAAGAGCGGCGCCCCCAGGTTAGGGCACTGCTGGTTACCAAAAAGACAAAACAAATCGAAAAATGGATTACGCTAAATATACCGATCAAGCATTAAGCTATTCTGAAATATAGATTAAGATTTATTCAGAAACGCCGAGTAAGGCAGCGTTAAATAGAGGTGCTCAGAGGCAAGCTGACAACAAACCGCGCGCCTTGATGCTGATCGCTGGTCACTGTGATCTCTCCACCATGCAAATGCGTTATGGCAGCCGCCACCGCGAGCCCGATGCCGCTACCTTCCGGGTGCATCATTCGCGTGCCGGCAGACCTATAGAACCGGTTGAAGACGTGCGGAAGCTCTGCTTGATCAATGCCGACACCATTGTCTGCAACTATCAGAGTGGCGCACTGTCCAGCGCGCTCTGCCAGGACCGAGACACGGCCTTGTCGAGGCGTATAGAACAGCGCATTCACTATTAAATTAGAAACTAGGCGTTCCAGTGCATTCTGGTCCCCATAGAGAGCTAACTCTTCTGTCTTTATTTGCAGATCGATACCCTTGTCCGTAGCAATTGGCTGTAAGGACGCCAGGACCGATTTCACAACTTCGCTTAGCTGCACTGGTTCTCGCGGAAGTTCAGTTTCCCCACCTTCGTAGCGGGCAAGCATTAGCAGATCGTCGATCATGACGACCATCGCTTCGATTTCTTCCATATTGCTCTTGAGTAAACCCTGGTACTCCGACGTAGTGCGTTCGCGACGCAGCGCCACTTGAGTCTCGCCTTTGAGGATCGTCAGCGGAGTGCGCAGTTCGTGTGCGGCGCGAGCAGTGAAACTCCTTTGCGCATCAAAGGCGGCGTCGAGGCGACCAAGCATTTGGTTGATAACTCTGGTGAGCCGGCCGATCTGGTCATGCATGCGTGGCACCGGCAACCTAGTGCTCAAGTTCAGCGAGTTAATAGATTCCGCGGCAGTCGTAATCTCCTCCAAAGGCTTGATTGACCGTTCCGTCAGGAACAGGGCACTCGCTCCGGTCAGGAGCACTATGGTGGCAAGTGCCAGACCGATGATGAGATCGAGATTGTTAACTTCGCCGCTTACAATTGCTTCACGCAAACCTACCAGCGCCACGAACGGATGTGGTACTGCGGCACCGCGAACGGGCATATAGACAACGCGCAACTTTCCCGATTCCGGAGTTCCCGTAACCGTTTCATAAACCACCTCGCCAGCCATGGCGCGATCAAACAATTCTCTGTTCAGGCGCAGCGGCGTTGGTAAGTTGGCTGAGGCGTCGGCTATGCGGCCCGTATCGTCAACGACCATTACGTATTTCTCATTTGGTCCGTGTTCGAATCCCAGTAGTTCGCGGCGGGGACTATCATTTACCGTTTGGTCGTCGGGACGCGGGATACCCCGTTGACGTACGTTAGACGCTATGCCCTCAGCTTCCGACGCACCCAGCATCCACAAGGCCGTATCGAACCTCTTTTGAGCGACTCGGTTCAGAGCGTAGAACAACCCAATGGCCGTGAGCGCAAGCAGACCAGCCAAAGTGAAGACATACCAGACCGTGAGTCGAGTTCGGAGAGTCATGGATATTCAACTATCAGACTGGATGCGCTCGCCTGAAATAAGTCTCGACGTTACTGCCCGGATTCAATCATATAGCCCACGCCGCGAATTGTCTGAATCAGCTTTGGTTCAAAATCGCGATCTATCTTGTCGCGCAGATGTTTGATCAAGACGTCCACCGTGTTAGTTGTCGGATCGTGATGGAGGTCCCAGACCTGTTCCATGATCTCGGTGCGTGATAAGACGTGACCGGCCCGGCGCAACAGCAGTTCAAGTAACAGATATTCCTTGGTCGTTACCTGGATCTCGCGACCGGCCCGATGTACATGGCGCGATGCCGGATCAAGTTGCAAGTTCGACACGGCCAGCTTGCGAAGGCGGGAAGGCTGAGGGCGCCGGCCAAGTGCGCGCACGCTCGCCAGCAGGACTTCGAAGTCAAAGGGTTTAGTCAGGTACTGATCGGCGCCGCTGTCAAAGCCAATAATCTTATCGCTACTGGAATCTCGCGCCGTTAAGAGCAACACGGGCGTCGTGTCACCCTTGTTCCGCAGATCGCGGCATACCTGACGCCCATCTTTGTCAGGCAACATGCAGTCAAGCACTAGCACGTCGTATGAGTTGAGCGAGGCCAGATATTCACCCTCAGCACCGGTATGCGCGACATCCACAACATGACCCGCCTCCTCCAGTCCCTGCTTGAGAAAGCTGGCAACTTTCGGCTCATCCTCGATGACTAGTAGGCGCATTCGACTCCCGGAAACGTTGCCATTGATTGATTTGGTTTCACCTTCAGCGTAACGATGGGGCTTTTCGGCCTATTATACACACCAAGTCTCCGTTGCTTGATAATCGCAATGCGGAAGTGTGCCAATCTGGGGACGCTACTTCGTAAGGTCGAGCCTTATAGGAAAGAGCTACTATTCGGCGGAGCGATATGAACCATCGGGTCTGAGTGCCACGTAAAGCGCAAGATAAAATTGGGGCCATCAAGGGAACTGCGGTCGTCACCCTCGCAAAAGAGATGCTTCAACAATCGCGCTGGCTTGGTGCATCATGTTACTAACATGCACTGAAAATGACTTTAGGAATAGTCTAAAAAGGGAGGCGAGAGTG
>JALYXE010000093.1 GCA_030947265.1 Acidobacteriota bacterium | reverse complement strand
CCGACGAATGTGGTTGGTCAAGCCCAATCCGTATTCAGGCGGCCCCCCAGTTCCAGCAAATATATACATCGCGCACATAAAAGTTTTTGACGGTAGCGGAGAGCTACTCTTTCCGTACGACAATACCGTGAAACCGAATAAGCAAACGCCGGTCGAGGTTACCGCTACGTTGAAGAGGAATGGCTCTTCATTCACCTGCCGCCTTACTGTCGAGGGAAACAGTTTCGCGATGGATGCTCCGAACGGGAAGAAGATCGCCAAGAAACAGAATGACCCGGAGATGAACAACTCTCGGCACCGTGTGCGATTCATGGAGGACAGTAGCGGCGAACTCGATGATTTCGAGTTCACCGCGTTGAGGATCGATAAAGGAGCCGCCCCTCTTTATAACCAAGACTTGACAGCTCTTCCCTCGAAGGGAAAGGAACTTAGAGTGATGCTTTGGTGGGAAGAACTGACATGAGTTAACCCGTAGTGCGAAACATTCGGCAAGGCTTTCATTTGTGTTCCAGATTTTCCAGTTCTTTTCGATGGAACCGAATGTCTGAGCGGTTTTCGTACGAGCCAAACGCTTCCGCCCCCCAGTTCGCCCGTAGCTCGTCAAAAACAGCTTGGGCTCGCGAGCTATAGTCGCGCGCAGCACCTCCCTCCGATAGACGGTAACTCGCCAGTGCGCACATCAACCAAGCGCGCCACTCAGATTCTTTTTCGCGGGATTTAGCGAGCTGCTCCTGCGCTTGCAGGGCTGTTGTTAGCGCCCCTCTCGCATCGCCGAGTTTCACCAAAACCTCGGCTAGGGGCAAGCGGACTCTGGCGAGTAGTTTCTGATCGCCAGAGGCGCTGGCGATGGCGACAGCTTCCTCGCATACCTTTCTCCCTGCTGTTGTATTTCCTGCGAGCCCCTCGGCAGATCCAAGCGTGGACTTTATTTCTGCTAGTGTGTTCTGGTTTTGAGTCGAGGCTGCGGCAAGAGCTTTGTGACATTGTCTCTTCGCTTCGGCAAACCGACCTTCGCTAAGTTCCATGCGCGCGCGAATCAGATACGCCCATGCAGTCCAGATCTGTCTGTAGTTGTTGTCGCTACTAAGAGGTTGTAGTAAAGGCTGCAACCCATCAAGCGCAGACTTCGCGTCATCGTATCGCCCCAGCTGAGCCAGCATATCGCCGCGATTCAACAGCGCGAACGCGGTGTTGAGCGGGTTGTTGAGCGATTTGTTCAACTCATAACTCTCTGTGTACCGAACCAGGGCCTGCGGGTAGAAATCTTGTTTTGACAACGCCGCTGCAACCTCGGCTTGCGACCGTGCGAGTTGGCCAGGATCCTCCACTTGTTTGGCGAGTTGAAGCTGCTCGTCCAGCGTCTTCACGGATCCATCGAAGTCGCCTCGCAAAAGCTTCGCGCGCCCAATCATCATCATGCAACGTGAGATCTCACGGCGGTAGCCGCCGGCGCGAAAAAAGGTGAGGGCCTGATCGATAAACGGTGCGCCCTTTTCAGCATCTTCTTCTTGAATGTAAAGGGTGCCAAGCAACAGGTTAGCGCGGCCTTCGTTGCGCTTCTCTTTGAAACGTTGGGCAAGATCTAGAGACTGCTTGAAGTAATGCTCGGCCGCGTCGTAGGAACGCTTGATCATTAAGGCATAGCCGAGGTCAAGAAGGCCTTGAGTGGCGAGGTTCTCCATATCATTGTTCCGCGCCAGCTCGAGTGCCTGAGTAGCGAGCTGTTGAGCTTGCGTCGTATCACCCGAAGAGTAGGCGAGCGTGCTCAACAGTAAGAGTGCGCGAACTTGTTGGTACTTATTGTCCGCCAGTTTGGCAACATCGAGTGATTGCTGCGCAAAATTGCGCGCGTCAGGCAATTTGCCAATTTGGCTGAAGATAAATCCTCGTTGGTAAAACACCTCAGCGCTACCCTCAAAGTTCTGGTTATCCTTGTAAAGACCTTCGGCTTGCTCGAAAGCCGCGTTGGAACGCGTTAGATCTTGACGACGGCCATACAGCACCCCAATTCGGAGAAATGAAGCGGGATTATTATGATCCAAGACTGATGCCTTGCTATATTGTTCGATGGCTTTATCAATTTCGTCATGGTTATCATAGGCGCGACCCAAATCAAGATATGCGTGAGCATCTTTCGGGTTGAGCCTGGCGATGTCGCTGTATGTGTTTATGGCGGTGCCTAGGTCGCGAGTGATAGTCGCGGAGATCGCGTCAAGATAGAGGGCGTCAATTCGTTCAAGCATCGTTCGATCGGTGACTAGTCGTGACGCGCTTAGGAGTTCGTCTTTGGCTCTATCTGTATAGTCGAGTTCGGTCAGCGCTTCAGCCGATCGAGCATGGGCCAGAGCGAACTGGCTATCGGCCGCCACCGCACGCTCCAGCATTTTGCTCGCTTGATAATATGCGCCCTCCTGTAGTGCGCTGACCCCTCTTTCATAGAGTTGTTTGGCCTCCGCCGTAGGCTGGTGTGGTGTTGGGCGCGTCAGACGCCAGTACCCGACAGCAATCGCAGTGACGATCACGAGACCGGCAGCGACGTAGCCTACCGAAAGCCGTGGGCGCTTGAAGATGTCTGAGAGAGTTGCCAGCGCGCTCGTGGGCCGCGTTTCGGCAGCCGGAGAGATCAGGTGAGTTACTGTGTGAGCCGAGCCTTGCGTGCTCAAGCTTGCAAGCTCGGTGCGCAGATCGACGATCAACTCGTCGGCGGTTTGATACCGCGAGTCTGGCTTCTTGGCCAGCGCCTTCAGTGTAATGCGATCCAGTTCCCTGCTAACGTCCGTGTTGAATTGTGATGGCGGTGGTGGATCGTATTGAATGACTTTCGCGCAAATCTCCACCGGGCTTCCACCAAAGAAGGGCGGTTTTCCGGCAATGCACTCATAAAGCAATCCGCCAAGCGAAAAGAGATCACTGCGCGCATCCACTTCAATGCCCAACGCTTGCTCGGGCGAAAGATACATCGGCGTGCCGACGATCACCCCTTCGCGGGTTTGAGTATTCAGCAATGTCTGTCGTTCAGGATCGGTCGAACCAGCGGGACCGAGTTCGATTTGCTTCGCCAGGCCAAAGTCGAGCACCTTGACATTTCCACGCTCGTTAATGGCCACGTTTGATGGTTTGATGTCACGATGGACAATGCCGTGACGGTGTGCTTCGGCGAGGGCTTCAGCGACTTCCTTGATGATCTCAAGCGCACGCGGAATGGTCAGCGTGTCTTTGAGCATCAGCTCGCCTAGGGTTTGACCTTTAACAAGCTCCATGACGAGATATGGCTGGCCGTCTGGAGTTTCGCCGTAATCATGGATGGTCGCGATGTGCGGATGTGAAAGGGCAGAAACTGCGCGCGCCTCACGCAAAAAGCGGGTGCGGAAGTGTTGGTTGGCGGGGCCTTTCGTATCAGTCAGCGTTTTGATTGCCACGCGTCTGCCCAGCACCGTGTCTTCCGCAAGATAGACGACGCCCATGCCACCTTCACCGAGCCGTTCAATAATTCGGTAGTGTGAGACAGTTTGGCCAATCATAGCAGGACGAGGTTTGCTTCAAGCAACCGAAACGTAAGATGTCTCGAACGAGATTTTTCGGAAAAGGAAAAGCGAAACGAGCTGAGCGGGGCCATTGTCTCTAATGAGCCGATCTATTTCAAGATCTGCGCATAAATCGGAGGAAGGCGAAAGTGTACCTTCGCGTATGCTGACCGCCTCAACCAGATGCACCGACATCGATTCGATCGGGCATAAATACGTTAGCTCATTTACTTTTCCGCCGGTTTCCGGCAGGCAACGCTTTGGCCTATCTTTCCGTCTCAACGCAAGAAGTCTCTCCATTATCGTTCTACCAGCCAGTTAGGCTTTAACTTCCCAGTCTTCCCAAATGGTCCAGGGGTCTCGCGGTAGCTTTCAAACGGAGTCTCCCCCGAGTCGGTCTCGCCGACAACTATTTTTCACTCCGCGCGGAGGGCGGGCTGGTGTGGAGCGTACTAAGAGTGCCTAAGATACTCTTAAGGAGATAAGACAATGAAGAAACAAGCGTTTGTACTAACACTCGGGATAGTTCTATTGTCGATCATGGTACCAATGGTGATGCTTATCAATGCTCGGGCGCACAAAAAAGCTTTTGGGGCTGGCGAAGGACAGTGGAACGGTGAAGATGGTCCGGGGCAAATTAAGGACATCCAGCAGAAAGGGACCGGCCAGTTACACGTCGGTGATTACCGTCTCTCTGGGCCCTACACTCACAAAAATCTGACTATCTTTCTTGTTCATGGGAAAAACCTGGTGTCAGGGAAAACGTTCTTGACACTTCAGGAAGCACTGGAACAGAAGAAAGTTGTCGTCTATGAAACCAAAGACGTCAATGAACTTTCGATTGAGAATCTCTCAAACGAAGACGTTTACGTTCAGTCAGGCGATATCGTTAAGGGAGGGCAGCAGGATCGCATGATAGGAGTCGATCTAATTGTCCCGCCAAAATCGGGAAGGATGCCGATATCTGCTTTCTGTGTAGAGCATGGAAGGTGGAGCGGACGCGCTAATGAAAGGGCGGCGGTCTTCAGCAGTTCTTCCGACGCAGTGGCGACTAAAGAAATAAAGCTCGCAGCCAAACGTGAAAACTCGCAGGGCGGCGTTTGGGAAAGTGTAACGGTGGCCCAGGACAAGCTGAGCCAGAATGTAGGCACACGAGTGAACTCTCCGGTGTCGGCATCGAGTCTCCAGCTCGCTGTTGAAAATAGTAAAGTTCAGGAGAACGCTGAGAGTTACATTAAAGCGCTGTCTAAAATTGTTAATGGTAGCGACGACGTTATCGGCTATGTGTTCGCGATAAACGGCAAGGTCAACAGCGCGGATGTTTATGCGTCAAACGCGCTCTTCAAGAAGCTTTGGCCCAAGCTGCTCAAGGCAAACGCGATTGAGGCCATTGCCGGAGTTCAACCTGAGAAGTTTGAACCGCCCAAGGCGGAAAGCGTGAAACAGTTTCTGTCTGACGGAGAGAAGGCCAAAGCCAGCGAGAAGGAAATTAGCGCTCGAGTTGGACTGGTCACGCGCGAAGACGATAATAACATTGTCTTCGAAACTCGCGACCGTGCCCAGAAAGACGCGGTGATTCACAAAAATTACATCAAGAAGAATTAGGGGAACGGGGTAACGGGGTAACGGGGGGAAAGGGGAATGGGTAAAGGGGAATGGGTAGAGGCGAATGGGGTAAAGGAGAAGGCGGTGAAGGCAGCAACCCGTTCCCCCTTTCCCCCTTCCCCTTTCCCCCTTCCCCTTTCCCCCTTCCCTTTCCCTTGACCCATTTCCCTTTCCCCCAGGGATTTTCAGTGAGCAATCTTTGTTGAATACAAAACTCCGTACATCGCGTCCTGGTGTTTCGGAAAGCCACTGCCGCTGCTCGAGAGCATCAAGTTCACGAGTTGCACCTGTCCAGCATACTTTCGGTAAGCCATCCACTGCAGTCGCCGGATACCGTCTGCCTTCTCAGGATTAGCTTCGCGAAATTCAACCCCTTTCAGACCGTCGATCTCGAGCCACTTCACTTCATCTACTTCGCCATTCCCGGCTCGCGTCTTCGCGCCATCGAAAAACCCTTTGATGCTAATGTCAGTGGGAAAGCTTTCATCCATCGCCGAGATGTTGACGATCAAGTTAGCAGCGTCGGAACCACCCGGCGAGCGCCAGACAAGCATCTTCGAATCGTTATCGGCCTGCGTCCATTTGGGTGGGACGGTCCATGACATCCCCTGATGATCCCATTTGACGGTCTGCCCTCCGGCCAGAGCTTCAGTTTGAGTCGCAGTAGGCGTCCCGCGTTCACTGGCGGTATCACTCGAAGTCGATGAAGACTTGCCGGGTTGGCCCGATTTGTCTGTGTTCTTTAGCTTGTTACTTCGGTTGCAAAGCGAAAGGGCAAATCCGAGAACAAGAAGGACTGCGATTTGTTTCATGGGCCACACTCACAA
>JALYXE010000091.1 GCA_030947265.1 Acidobacteriota bacterium | reverse complement strand
TACTCTGCATTCATCCAAAGAGCTTTTTCATCAGTCCAGTGCCGCGGGTCGTTCTCCTGAAAATTAAAAACCGCCGGGGAGCGGTGAATGTGCTCTAAAGAGAATTGTTGGACGAGTTCTTCCACGGAGAGCATCTCTTTTCCCTCGGGTGGCGACCAGCCAAGAAGGGCCAGAAAATTACGAAAGGCCGCCGGAAGGAAACCGCGATCGCGATAAGTTGTTAACGAAACTACTTCACCGTGTTTCCGCTTGGAAAGCTTTCCTTTATTTGGCGCCAGGATTAACGGCAGGTGGGCGAATTGCGGGACACTTGTCGAGAGCGCTTCATAAAGCAGAATCTGCTTGTGCGTATTCGTCAGGTGATCCTGACCGCGAATCACATGTGTGATTCCCATTTCAATGTCATCGATCACTACTGAGAGGTTATAAAGGGGGTGGCCATCGGATCTAAGTAACACAAGATCTTCAATCTCGGAATAAGACCGCTCCTGTGGTCCATAGACAATATCGTCAAAATGGGTCTTGCCCTCACCGGGAATCTTTAAGCGCACCGCGAAAGGCTCGCCTGCTGCTGCACGTTGGTCTGATAAATCTTTCGACAAATCTCGGAATGGGTTGCTGCGAGGATCCACCCCTTCGGCAGCATGCGTCCGCGCACGTTCAGCGACTCCCTGCTTTACAGTTGCATCGTCACGCTCCGCCCTGGGAGTGAAATCCCGATAGGCTTTGCCTTCTTCGATTAGTTTGTAGGCAGCGGCCCTATGCTTATCGGCGTTTGCAGACTGAAAAACCATCTCCTCGTCATAAGCCAGACCGAGCCATTCCAGGCCGTCGATAATGGACCGCGTTGATTCCTCAGTTGAGCGCTGGATGTCGGTATCCTCAATACGCAGCAAAAACTTCCCGCCAGTCTTCTGCGCGTAGAGCCAGTTGAAAAGGGCCGAGCGCGCTGCGCCAATATGCAGGTACCCGGTCGGCGATGGGGCAAAACGTACGCGTACGTTCATAGAAGTAGAGGTCAGAGATCAGAGGCCGGAGGTCAGTTGAAAAGGAACTCGAACGTTTCTTACTGACCTCTGACCCCTAACCTCTGACCTCTGTGTTTCTGGCGGAGATGACAGGATTCGAACCTGTGAAGGGCTTTTGACCCTTAACGGTTTAGCAAACCGCCGCCTTCAGCCACTCGGCCACATCTCCCCGGGCCCGCACAGGGCGAAAAATCATTCTAATCTGCGGTTGCGGATTGTCAAGGTAAGGCATTTTACTCCGTTCGCCGGATTGCCATGAGCGTTAAGTCGTCACCGGGCAACTTAGGTGCGCCGAAGCTATGCAGCTCCTGCCTGCAAAGCGAAATGATCGAGTCGCAAGACAGGTTATTGTTGTCGCTCAAGAGCTTCGCTAGTCGATCAGCGCCATATTCGGTGCCGTTTCCGTCCATGCTTTCCGAGAATCCATCCGTGTAAAGAAACAATGTGTCACCTTTGGTCAGTTGTACACGGTTCACAGTAAAACTCTCGCTGCAAAACACGCCCACTGGAAGACCCGTCGCCGCAATACTGGTCACTTTGCCCTCCTGAATTAAGAGGGGGGGCAAATGACCGGCGTTACAAAGTTCTACTTCACCGCTCGGATTTGCTCTGCCGCAAACCAACGTGGCGTACTGCGTTGGCAGAGTGCTTTCGCAAAAAACCCGGCTCGCGCGCTCGACCATCTGCTCGAGTGGCAGGTTGATCGAGACAAGAGTACGGAACATCGCGTGAAGATGTGCCATCAGCATTGAGGCCGCCACCCCTTTCCCAGACACATCTCCAAGCACGAAGTGGAGTGATTTCTGATCACCGTTAATAAGGTCACAGTAATCGCCGCTTACCAAACGTGCAGGTTGAAAGTGATAAGCCACTTCCCAGCCATCGAATTTCTGGTTTGCCTTCGGAAGCAGCGCTGTTTGAATTTGTGAGGCGAGTTCCAGGTCTTCTTCCAGTGCGCGTTGCTCGCGGGGCGTCAGGTGGTCGATACAAAAACGCGTCAGCGGGTCGGCAATTAGTCGCTCCGACTCCACCGAATCATGGCAAACTTCACATAACCCGTAGATGCCGAGGTCCATGCGACCCAGGGCTGCGTCCACTTCCGCCAGGAGGCGTGTTAGTTCTGCGGGCCGATGAAAAGTGTTCCCCACGTCCTCCAGTTTGTGACGGCGATCAATTAGTTGTTCACGAAGTATCGGTTCAATAGCTGTAACCATTTTGGGTCCCTTCTTGTTAGGCCACGAGTTTTTAGGCCTCCAGGCTCGCGGGAACAGGTGCTCTCTGAAGTTGAACGGGAAGCTTTGTTGCGCAGCAGATCTTCCTTAACCGCGCGCGATCGCTTTGCATCGCAGGTTCGTTTGCCAGCCATGCGCGAACTTCACGAAAGATGCTGGCGGCACGAGGGTCGCGGGGCTCAACGATGCGGTAATGAATCCATTTGCCTTCCCGCCGAGCGGAAACCACCCCGGCGCGCCTCAGATAAGCAAGATGACGCGAGATTTTTGGCTGGTTTGTCTTTAGAACTTCCACGAAGAAGCAGACGCACACTTCGTCTTCTCCCATGAGGTTAATCAGCCTCAAACGCGTGCCATCCGCCAGCGCCTTAAAGAGGAGCGCGATGCTATTTTCTCTGCTGCCCATTGTGTGTCCCTAACTTAGTTTTCGTGGTTTAGTTATTACGATTTTGATGGGTCAAGAGTTCCTTATTCACACGAAATTCATACCCGATTTGACTCTTAAGCGACGGATATTTCTATCCGAATCTTGCCCTCAAAAATGACTGGTTAATCTTCGTGATTCAGTTACTGCCTACCGCTCTGCTGCGCCTTTCCAGGAGCAGAGTGTCGCGCCAAAGCCCGTTCATCCTTCCAATCCGTTCGCGCATTCCAACCGTCCGAAATCCGCACCTCTTGTGAAGGGCAATGCTGGCCAGATTCTCAGGAAAAACGCTCGCCTGTAGCGTCCAAATTCCGTTCGTCTCCGACTCAGCTATTAATAGTGTTAGTAACCGTTGCCCCAAACCCTGTGCTTTTGAGTCGTGGGCAATGTAAACACTTACTTCCGCAACTCCGGCGTACACCGATCGCATCGAGATAGGCGCCAGGGCGGCCCAGCCTTTCAGGCTGCCGTCAGTCTTCGATGTAGCGATCAAGCGGCCAAACGGCAGGTGGCTGGAATTCCACTCGTCCCACGAAGGCGCCGTGGTTTCAAAGGTCGCCTGACCGCTGGCTATCCCCTCCAGGTAGATTGCCCGTACCGCCTCCCAATCTTCGGAAACCATTTCTCGTATGTTCAATGAGACCGTCCGGATGTCATATATGCCTTGACAGATGTTTTGGACGGGTGTAAGGTGTTAATACATTCGCCCCAACGCATATGAAAGAATAAAGGAGAGAGACATGGAAATCAAGGCCAGCACCGAAGTAAAAGCGCTGAAAGCGCATCTCGCGCTGAACGTTCGAAACGTGGAAAAGAGCATTAATTTTTATAAGAAGTTGTTAGCCGTTGAGCCCAGCAAAGTTCACGCCGGGTACGCAAAATTCGACGTGCAAAACCCACCGCTGAATTTGACTCTAAATGAGGTTGACTTTCGCGAGCGCGGCGCGCTCTCACACCTCGGCATTCAAGTGGCCTCAACCGCTGACGTTTTGGCTAAGCGTCAGAAATGGATAGATGCCGGGCTGGTCACGCGTGACCAGATGCAGACTGATTGTTGCTATGCTACTCAAGACAAAACATGGGTGCGAGATCCCGATGGCAACGAGTGGGAGGTATTCGTTGTACTCCGGGACAACCTTCAGGAAACCGCGCCTTGCGAGTGCGGAAATAATGTTATCGAGGCAGATGCTGACGTCCGGGTCGCCGGAACCGTTTTGCCAGCTACGTGCTGTGCTCCCGCGGTTGTGGGGATTGAACGTTGAACCACGACCTAACGCGACGGGCGATAGCTGAAGCTGTAGGCACGGCGATATTACTGGCGGCCGTCGTCGGTTCCGGCATCATGAGTGAACGATTGTCGGCAGGTAACATCGCCATTGCGCTCCTTGCCAACAGCCTTGCTACGGGGGCGGCACTCGTCGCCTTGATACTTTCCTTCGGTTCAATCTCAGGCGCACATCTAAATCCTGCCGTGACGCTGGCCAATGCTTCACAAGGTGGTCTGCCGTGGGGCGATGTTCCGGTATACATCGCTGCTCAAATCACCGGTGCATTCACCGGTGTTGCCACAGCGCATTTGATGTTTGCGTTGCCTCTATTCTCGACGTCGCGTAATGCTCGCGGAGGCTGGGCGGAAATATTCAGCGAGTTCGTGGCGACCTTTGGATTGCTCGTTGTTATCTGCGGATGCGTTCGTTTTAGGAATCAGGCCGTGCCGTTCGCCGTAGCTGCTTATATAACCGCGGCTTATTGGTTCACTTCGTCGACTTCATTTGCCAATCCGGCGGTAACGCTTGCACGCTCGCTGAGTGATACCTTCGTGGGCATACGTCCTCTCGACGCACCAGGCTTCATCCTCGCGCAACTTGCCGGTGCTATGGCGGCCACCTTTTTGTTTCGTTTATGGGTTCCCCCAATGAGGAACAGCGCCGATGCTATGGTCCAGCCTCACTAAGAAAACGAGTTACCCGAAATGCGTGTCCTGATTCTACAGAACACAAAGAATGCATCAGTGTAGCTTAAAGCAAAACGGCCCGATTCTAAATGAACCGGACCGTTTGCCCTATTTGTCTATACACGCTACTTACTGCCGATTATTCTTCAGAAATTCCTGGCGTTCCTTCATCCGCCGTTCGATTTTTGTTTTGCGCTCTTTTTTCAGTTCCTCGAGTCTAGCTTTCTGCTCCGCGGTTAGAATCCCGGCCATCTCGGTTTGGCCGGCTTCCATTGTTGCCCGGATCTCCTGATGCAAAGCCCTTGCGCGTGCTTCATCTTCAGCAGCGAACGTGCCCGCTATTCTTTTTTCGCGCAGCTTGAACAATTCTTCGCGCTGCGCTTTCGTACTTTCGAGCCGGCGCTGCATAATCGCGCGACTTTGCTGTCGCTGCTCGTCGCTAAGATTCAGTTCGCGCAGGAGGTGACCCATGCCGCCGCCCAATCCACGCCGACCCATTCGGTCATCACCCCCCAGTCCCTTTCGCCGTCCCATTCGCTCCCGACTTCTTTCCCTGCGTTCGATTCTGTCTCTGCGGAAAGCTCCGTCGGGTGCCGTGGACGTTTGCGTTTGCGGCTGCTGAGCAAAAGCAACCATGCCTCCAGCCAAAATGATTCCGGAGAGTCCCAATAAACTTTTAAGTAAACCCATTACCTCTACAGCTCCTTTTTTGTTTTCGTTATCCGAGCGGAATGCCCACTTGCGATGAGTTTCGCCATTCCTAAGCTTTAGACGCCCGAATACGCCTATTAGTTTGGAAAGAATCGAGCATTGACTTTCTATAACGAGACAGAGTACTTTATACTGTAAAGGATTGCGTTTCAACACGCTCTCCGGGAAGCACACAAAAACTTGTGAGTAGTAAAAAGCCTAACTGGCCGTTACAATACCGCGCAAATGGATCTTCTCGATAACATACAGTCGCCCGCAGACTTGCGGCAACTGCCTTTGGATCAGCTCCAGCTTGTAGCCGACGAGATTCGCCAATACATATTGGAAACCATGTCGCGCGTCGGAGGCCACACCGGCGCCTCGCTCGGGGCGATTGAGCTGGCGGTGGCGATGCACTACGCCTTCGATACACCGCGTGACCGCCTCGTATGGGACGTGGGCCACCAGGCGTATGCACATAAGATACTGACAGGGCGCCGCGAACTTCTGCCGACTATCAAACAATATGGCGGCATCAGCGGTTTCTTGCGCCGCGATGAATCCGAATACGATACGTTTGGCGCCGGCCACGCCTCTACCTCTCTTTCCGCAGCGCTCGGTATGGCCATCGC
>JALYXE010000085.1 GCA_030947265.1 Acidobacteriota bacterium | reverse complement strand
CATTTAAGGATTGGCATCCTGATCTGGTCGTCACCGATCTATCCATGCCGAACATGAATGGCCTGGAACTTTGCCGCAGACTTCGCGCGTTCTCTGAAGTTCCGATCATCGTGTTGTCTGTAAAAGGTGAAGAGCGCGCTAAGGTAGAAGCCCTTGATGCGGGGGCGGACGACTATGTTACTAAGCCTTTCGGCATTGACGAGTTGTTGGCACGAATTCGAGCAATATTGCGGAGAGCGCCCGTCGCCCCGGAAGGCGCAAGAAATGTTTTAGAAGCCGGCGACTTTCGCCTTCAACTCGAAGAACGCAAGCTCACAATTAAAGATCGGAACGTACACTTGACTCCCAAAGAATATGATCTGATGGTCTACCTGTTACGTCACTCGGGAAAGGTTGTCACACATCACGCACTCCTCGGCTCAGTTTGGGGTGGTGATTATACCGAGCAGACCGAATACTTGCGCGTCTTTATCGGCCAGCTAAGGAAAAAGATCGAAGCGGATCCCGCTAACCCCAAATACATCCTCACAGAGCCGTGGATTGGTTACCGATTTGATCCCGGCACGTAGCGACCAAGTCCCGCGAACCCACGCGGCTCTGCCGCCGCACGGTGCGGTAAGGCTCTGCCTTACCGTTGAGTCTCTCCAGATAATTAGAGGCTACGCCTCCGATTCATTAGGCGCAGCCTAATTAAAGAATTAAATACCCAGCTTGCGAAAGGTGAAGCCTTTCCGCTGTGCGGCGGCAAAGCCGCTTGGGTTGCTACTACCCAAAGTCTGCAGCAATCGCCTTCCAGTCAAATTGTTATCCCGACCATGCATGAGCGCGCGGCAAAGCCGGACCCTCAAAATCCTTACGAACTCTTTATGAACCCCTTACTCCATTCTTATGAGAGCGGGCCTAGGTTCTTTGTGTATGAACAGACACAGAACTACCACGGTAGGCTTTTGAAGTGAAGATCCGCAAATTTCCGTCCCAAATCAGCAGTAACGGCACGAAGGTGGTGGTCGCTACTTCTGTCATGCTGTCGTTCATTTCGTTTTGGCGCGCGGCAGCGATCGTCTTAAACGATCTTGGATCGTCGGCGTATTACGTTGGCGGGATCGCGGAGCAAGCGGTCGGACGCGCAGCACCGTGGTTCATTCTCGGCGTTATGCTCTTTTCTTACGCAGTCCGCGCCGTCTATGTTGAGTCGTGCGCGATGTTCACTCGGGGCGGCGTCTACCGCGTTGTCAAAGAGGCTATGGGTGGAACGCTGGCGAAGTTGTCAGTCTCGGCCCTGATGTTCGACTACATTCTGACCGGTCCCATATCGGGAGTCTCGGCTGGACAATACATCGTGGGCCTCGTTGCGCAGACTTCAACTTACTTCGGCCATCCGATGAACCCTGCGCCGGAGACAATCAACTACTTCGCCGCCGGTATTGCTCTACTAGTCACGCTCTATTTCTGGTGGCGCAATACGAAAGGCATCCACGAGTCTTCGGATGACGCTCTGAAGATTATGTACATCACTACGGTGATGGTGGTGCTACTGATCGGGTGGTGCGGCTTTACGATTCTCACGAGGCCGGAGACGCACCGCTTGCCGCCCGCGCCTATCGCGCGCAATCTGACCTTCAGTGACGATGCCGTCGGTTGGATGGCGAGGCTAATACCAAACTCGCTGCGCGAAACGCCAGCCCAAGAGTCACCGGCACTTGACCAGGAGGCGAACACGAGGAACACCGCGCCGAACGACGGTGCGACGACGGTTAGCGCCCCCCATTACAGGTTCGTGCCGAACGCCGGCGCACTGCTCGGACTGATTGGCATCCTGATGGCTTTCGGCCATTCATTTCTTGCCATGTCGGGCGAGGAATCGCTGGCGCAGGTCAATCGCGAACTCGAATACCCTAAACATAGAAACCTGATGAAAGCGGGCATGGTGATATTTCTTTATTCGCTGCTCTTCACCTCGCTCGTTTCGTTTTTCGCTTACGCGCTCATCCCCGACCACGCGCGACCGCAGTATTTCAACAATCTGATTAGTGGCATCTCTATGTACCTCGCCGGCCCGCTGCCACTTAGACTGTTGTTTCAGGGATTCATCGTCATCGTCGGATTCCTGATGCTCGCCGGTGCGATTAACACTTCGATCATCGGCTCGAACGGAGTCTTGAACCGCGTCAGCGAAGACGGTGTGATGACGGCTTGGTTTCGCGCGCCGCACAAGCGTTACGGAACGACCTACCGCATGATCAACCTGATCGTCGTGCTCCAACTCGTCGCCATTATCGGGTCGCGCGGAAACACCTACACGCTCGGCGAGGCTTACGCTTTCGGCGTCATCTGGTCGTTCGCCTTCAAGGGGCTGGCGATGCTTGTACTGCGTTTTAAGGACAAGTCGCACCGCGAATGGAAAGTACCCTCTAACATCAACTTGGGCGGAAACGAAATCCCGTTGGGGCTGGGAGCCATCGCTGCGCTCCTATTCTCCATCGCCGGCATCAATCTGATTACCAAAGAGGTCGCGACCGTCAGCGGCGTCCTCTTCACGCTCGTCTTCTTCATCGTCTTCCTTGTCTCCGAACGTGTCAACGATCGTAAACGCGGCGCGGACGCGCACGTCGAGATGGATCAGTTCCGGCTGCAATTGCAGGATGTGGTAACAAACGAGACAGTCCAGGTACGCCCGGGCTGCACTCTTTGTCTGGTAAGGGACTACAACACGCTGGAACATGTGCGTAAAGCGTTGGAATTGACCCATACGGGAAAGCGCGACTTGGTTGTGATGACAGTGCAAGTCATGAAGGGGCCTGATGCCGGACACGAGAACATTGGTGAGCAGCACCTCTTTACCAATTACGAGCAACTGCTTTTCAGCCGCGTAATAGCCCTTGCAGAGAAAGCCGGCAAGCATGTTGATCTGCTGGTCGTGCCTTCGTCGAATGTCTTCGAAGCCATCGCTCACACGGCAGCGCAACTTGATTCATCGGAGATCATTGCCGGCCGCTCATCCGTGCTTGCCCCCGAAGAACAGGCGAAGCGCTTAGGAGAGGCTTGGGAAGCTCTTCCTCACAAGCCGCAGCATCAAGTCTGTTTCCGCATCGTCGGTGCGGGCGGCGAGAGGGACGACTTCTATCTGGGCGCTCACGTGCCGCACCTATCTGATAATGATATCAATTCCATTCATAAGCTTTGGCTCGATGTAACACATGAAAAGGGCGGCGAGGATGCACATCATAAAGAGATTGTCTCGGTGGCGCTGGGTCGTCTGGAAGATGACCTCAGAGGGGTTGAAAGACGCCGGGTCCTTGAACAGATACGCGATCTAATGGATCAACGAAGCCAGGCAGAACGAGCGCAGGACGAGGAAGAAAATGGAAAGCACGAGAGTGCGGATGCTTCTCAATGAGTTAGAG
>JALYXE010000043.1 GCA_030947265.1 Acidobacteriota bacterium | reverse complement strand
CCTCTCCAGAGTGCGGATTTGGGATCGCGGAGTGCGGATTGAAACAATCTCTAAATCCGCGTTCTGCATTCCTCAATCTAAAATCGATTGGCGGAGAGGGTGGGATTCGAACCCACGGTGGGCTTTCACCCACTCCGGTTTTCGAGACCGGTGCACTAATCCACTATGCGACCTCTCCGAAAGCAAGGATGAAGGCGGAAGGATGAAAGCTAATGCTTCGTTTTCTTATTCATCCTTCAGCCCTCATCCTTCATCCTTCATCTTTCCGCCCCCGTCGCGCGCGAAAGAATTCCTGCATAAGCTGCCCGCATTCTTTCTCCAGCACCCCGGCAGTGATTTTGATTCGGTGGTTCAAAAAATCCGTATCACAAACTCGGAATTGCGATTCCACGGCTCCGGCCCGCTCATCGCGCGAGCCATAGACCAGCCGTCGAACTCTCGCCTGGATTAACGCGCCCGCGCACATCACGCAGGGTTCAATTGTCGAATAAACGACGGCGTCGATAATCCGATAATTACCGGTCCGGCGTGCGGCTTCGCGAAGCGCGACGATTTCAGCATGTGCAGTTGGGTCTTGATCGGTACGCGTTCTGTTTCCAGCAACCGCCAGAATCGCTTCGCCCCCCACAATACAAGTTCCGACCGGCACTTCGCCGCGGTCCCGCGCTTCATTTGCCGCCGCGAGAGCCTGGCGCATCCAATGCACGTCCGTTTCACTTCCTTCAGCAGCACTCATGATAGAAACATTGGCGTCAAACAGCGGAAACCTGAACTATAGGAGGGGTGCTCAAACAGTGTCAAGCGAGGCAATTATTTTTGATAGTGGGGTGAAAGTGTGGTGCTGAATCAGACTCTTTTTGGGCGGCCCCGGTGCGCCGTCTGGTGACCTGACAAGGGGAGATGGCCGCCCGGACACGACACGGCCGTTGTCAGACCGGGAGCGGCGAATTATTTCTCTTATTAAGACACTACCGCAACACACTACTCAGACTGAAGGGAATCCAAATACTCGTAGTACTTACTCCGTTCTTTTGATTCCTGAATTGCAAACACGACAAGATGCTTCCCGGAATTATCTGGCGAGGAACGAACCAGAGTAGCGGAAAGTCTGACGTATCCGACAGGGAGGGCCAAGGTCATTTGCACTTCCCTTCCCAGATTCGAAGCGTTCACACCGTATGTTTCATTGGAGGGAAGTAAAACGGCCACGGCATCCCGGCTTAAATCCTTTACGTAGCCCAAAACTGCTTGCTCAACAAACTCTTCGTCGCTTAAGCGTGGTAAAACGCTACAAGCCACCCATACCTGGAAGCGGGGCACAGCACGGCGATCCTCATTAGGCAGGACAGTCATTCGGGGAGACTCCTGGAGAAAGTAAGTGTGCGGGAGGCTTATATCATTCGCGTGCCACAGACTCAAGTATCAACACGGCGGTAGCAACACATGTAGTAGAGCAGTTCGATCATTTTCAAACCCGCGTTCGAATCGTTGTCGTGTAAATGAACTTGACTACGAGCGAATCTTGAGCGCGTGCTATATTATTTCTTCAGAGTCGGGGCCGCTCGCTCTACCCCGCCGGCTCTCCATTCGAATCAGGCAAATGACCACCGAAGCCCAGCAAAAAGGAAGCGGTTCATCGTCGGCAGAACGGTCAGGAAGCCGGCCAAGGCCTGCGCCGCCGCCTGAAGCTGCGACCGTTGAAAGACCGGGCCACACGCCGTCAGCCCAAATGCGTCGCATGGCGCCCGCGGAATTTAACACTGCGATGATTCATTTCTATCGTGGTGAAGTGCAGAGATCCAACACGTGGCGCAACCGTTTGGACACGACCACAAACTGGGCTGTACTTACGGCAGGCGCCACCCTATCATTCGTTTTTAGCTCGCCCAGCAATCCGCATTTTGTTATTCCCATTAACTCAATACTGGTAGCAATTTTCCTGCTGATGGAAGCTCGACGTTATCGCTACTATGAGATCTGGTCGAGCCGCGTTCGTGTTATCGAAACCGGATATTTTGCTCAGTTGCTTGCGCCGGAAAGCGTTCCTCCCGATGAGGCATGGGCTGAGCACCTGGCGGCGGATCTCATCACACCACATTTCACCATCACTGAGTGGGAGGCCGTCGGCAGGCGACTGCGGAGGAATTATCTTTGGATATTTGCATTGCTGGCACTCAGCTGGAACCTGAAAGTCTATTTGCACCCGCTTCCGGCGCGCGACTTCAATGCCTTCATAGATCGCGCGACGGTAGGGCTTGTCCCGGGCTGGCTAGTTTTTGCGGTCGGGGTGGTCTTCAATGCAGCGATAGTAATCTTTGCGATGGCCACCGTGCGTTTGCGAGAAGCAACCGGTGAAGTTTTACCGCAGCATCAGTTTTCATTACGACCTTTAACAAGAATGACCAGTTGGACGCGAGTTGCGACGGGCTCACGCCGTACGACCGTGCGCGCGAAGCGAGCCAGGCAGCGCGTTCGCAGCGGCGCCTCAACCGGTGAGTTTCGGAAAATCGACCTCAGCGAAACGCCTGATAGTGACTCCAGGCGAATCGACATTTCAGAAACGCCAGACAGAGACGCGGCTGTGGAGGTCTGAGGACAGAGCTCAGAAGTCAGAGCAGAGGTCAGGAATCAGAGATCAGAGGTCAGACCAGACT
>JALYXE010000027.1 GCA_030947265.1 Acidobacteriota bacterium | reverse complement strand
TCCTTGCTCTTGGCAGATCCGTCAGGTTCAGTCGGTTCGCCGTCGAGCCGTTGCCATGCCACAAACTCACGACCGGTGCGGTAAAAAATAATGTCGCTCGGCACTGCGAGTTCAACTTGCTTACCATAAATCCAACCAGCGGGAGCCGGTGAAATCGAGGAGGGCAAACGAACCTTGTACCAAAGCTCATTGGTTTCTTCGGGCTCGTTCTCGGATTGATTGTCTTTATTTCCGCGACCCGTTCCGGTTCCCGTTCCCTGCTGGGCGCTTCCGGCTTTGGGCGCAATGTCGCTTTCGATGGCCTCCGAAGATTTTGGTTTTGGCACGCGCTTCCAACCTACGATTTCGAAACTCGAGCCACTATCGAGTCTCATCATGATGTTTTCGTTTCCACTGCGATCGGCACTAAGGCGGAGGTTTGAGCTGGCACGCAGCTGCCCTGTCCCTTGAGCGGGAATGCCTGTGTCCTCATCCGCCAATTTCTTCGCAGCCTGAAGAATATCGTCCGGCATCACGTTGCGTGATTCGATCCAGCCTTCAGTATTATCTTCGTCGTGCGCCTGGACTCGTAGCCAGCGCTCTTTCTTCGAATTGTCGGTAGGATCCTGCACATCCTGGAAGTCCAGAATATCAACGGCATCGCCGCGGTTGACTTCCAACAAATCAGCAGCCACCACAGCTGTTGAGCTCCGGATCTGTGCTCGGCGGGCAACAACAACGCCAGTGTCATTTTTCTTTGCCAGCGTGCTGCAGCCCGCCGCAAAACCCAACACCAACAGGATTACAAGACCTTTATAAGGTGACCGGGTGAGTTTCGTGTTAGTAATTGCCATTTATTAACTCTTCGCTGGTTATCGCTCCAGATAAACTACTTTCCATAGCCAAGGCAGCCGAGCAGTTTCAGTTGCGGCTTACTCAAATCGTGTTCAACAGCCAGCCTGGTCGCCTTACCGCCGGATGCTGCTCTCTGGACCTGAAAACCATAGGGGGGCAGAAGTGACTCCAGGTTAATTCTGTCCGCGCCCTCGACGTGGATCTCAGGAAAAGATTCCATTCCCTTTTGCTCACTCAGCAACTCAATTATAGTATCGTTTGCGCTTCCATGTCCTGTCGATTGCCGCCGAAAAAGTTGCCGGTAGACATCATCAAGAGAAGCTTTGCAATCACTCCGGCTTCTGAGCAACAGATCGTAGATAAATGCAACCAACATGCCCTGGTCATACACAAGAGAAGACGACGTGGTCCAGCGACGCTCTGAAGCTTCCAACAGGGACAATCTATCGCGCTCTGCCGATGCCAAATATGAATCATATACGCGGGCGAGGGTGGCCAGGTAATCGTCGAACGATATCAAGCCCAGACGCAAATCCATTCGCAAGGCCTCGTATAGAGTGAAGCCCTCAAAAAACCAGTCGTAATCGCCCTTGAGCGTCAAAGATTCTGGCACCCAGAGATGAAACAGTTCGTGGCTGAGCACAATTCCGAGTTTCGACAATGCGTTCTCGCGACTCGCTCTGCGGCCTAATAACAACACGACGTCATGATCCCTTGTTTCCGCGGTCCACCGTTCAGGGCCCGCTTCCCCCGGATACGGTATTAGCATCAGAACTATCCGGCGCTTCATCGCGAAGCCCGTAGCTTTCGAATATTTTTCCATTATCTTTGAAACAATCCTTATGGCATCATCATCCGAGAAGGGCCATTTACCGGAGGCGATTATGGAAAAGTTGGTCGAGCCAATGTGCCGACTCTTTTCATGCAGGGACGACCCAATCAGAAACACGGTCTTCTCAGGATCCTCAGTTGAATATTGTGCGCCTTCGTTTTTGACGTTTGCAGCACTGGTCCAGCCGGGGGGAACATCCAGCTGGATCACCGTCGCGGGAAAATTGACCGACTCTTTCGCTAATTGAGGTAATAAGTCTGCAAGCATCAATAATCCGTGGTTCCGGTTTAGCCATGAGACATGGGACATCTGCGCAGGCTGCGCTGGCTCAGTAACATTGACGACATAACTGAATCGAGTAAAACTTTCTGCCGTTTGGAATTCACCTGGGGCAAGTTTTTGAACCGGAACGCTTTCGCCTGTTGTCTTGCTCGCTTCAAACTTTTCAATCCGCTCACCTAATCCCAGCACGCCACCATAAGCATTGCGAAACGACAAGACTTTTATGGCCGATGGGACTTCCGCGGTAATTGTGATCCTGGCAGGACCCAGGGAAGTAATAGCGATTCGCACCCGCATGGTTTGCGCAATAAGGTCCGCTGGACTCGTTACAATGAGCAGCACGCAAGCAGCGAAGAGCGTCCGGAATCCCCCTTGGTAGGCAAATTTTCTTGCGGAAATACTCCTTAGCAGGTGGAAGAGATCATGCAAGTGTCGCTGCGTGTTTTGCGGTCCAGATGACGTGGAAACGAGGTTGACAGTGCTGTTAGGCATCCTTATATTACAGTGAGGACTCTAACACACCGCTCAAAAACGTGACCAGAGAAGGAAATTCGGAATCAGCCAGGCCGCACGCCGCGTTCACTCGCGTGCTCTCCTTTCTGCTGCTCGGTTTCATCGTCTACGGAACGACGGTTGAGGCGGCACACAGTCATGGAGACCTTCCCGGATCGAGCAATCCCGCGCGCGCTGGTGCCATTTCGGATCCCGGAACGGAAGTCAATTTAAATGGCAAGCCAAATGGCTGTAGCGACTGCCTCATTTGCCAACTCCACCAACAATTCTCAACAAGTCTAATATCTATTCCTCCCAGCGTCAGTGCGTCAGCCCTTAGATCGCGCTTTTTTGGCCTCAGCACAATACCGGTTCGCTCTGAGACTAGTACCTCCCGTACCGGCAGAGCCCCGCCACGACACTGCTAATAAAACCGCCCACTTTCGCATGGTGATCTTTACCTGTGCGAAAAAGTAGCGACGTGATCCAGCCTGGTCCGCAACCGCGAGATCCGGTTACTGGAAAAGCGATCGTAAATGTTCAGGCGCATAAACCAGGAGGCCAAGGCAGCAATGATTCTCAAAAAACTCTTCCGGCTCGCATTGCCATTTTTCATTACGGTACTACTCTTTCAATCGATCTTCGCGCAAGCAAGAATCGGCACAGTCCAGGGCACGGTGAAAGATCCATCAGGGGCGTTAGTACGGGATGCCACGGTAAAGATTACACAGCCGCTCACCGGGTACTCGCAGACCGTGCAAACGGATCAACAAGGTTCATTCAAGTTAGTTAATATTCCGTTCAATACCTACAAAGTTCAGGCAGGGGCGCCCGGATTCGAAACAACTGAGCAGTCAATTGATCTCGAAAGCACGATTCCGCTGAGCCTCGATCTATCTTTGTCGCTAACCGGAGCGACCGCCGCTGTCACAGTAACCACTGATAACTCAGCCGTGCTTGAACAGGATCGAACTTCATCGGATACCGATCTAAACCAATCTATTCTTGAACGACCTTTAGGAGCGGCGCCGTCGCGCGCGATCGAAAGCATGGTGTCCTCTGCTCCTGGCTTTGTGACTGATGACAACGGACGAATGCATCCACGAGGTTCGGAGTCTCAGGTGCAGTATGTTGTTGACGGCGTGCCGGTCACTGACAACATGTCAGCGATTTTCTCTACCAGCCTTGATGCTCGAACTTTGCGAACTGTGGAGGTACTTACCGGAGGCATTCCGGCTGAATTTGGCGATAAGCTGGCCGGCGTGATCAACGTAAACACACGCTCGGGATTGGAAGGGCCAACGCAAGGGGGACTTTCCTTATCCGGGGGAAGTTTCTCAACCGGCGAAATCGCTGCCGATTTCGCAACTCATACCAGGAGATTTGGCTTTCTGACAAATCTTTCTACGACGACGTCCCAGCGTTATCTCGATCCACCGACTATAGATAACTTTCACAACTTTGGCCGCACTGGGAAAGGGTTTTTCCGACTCGATTACCAGTTTGACCAGAACAATAGCCTGAGAGGCACTTTTACCTTTGGCGGATCAAACTTCCAGGTACCCAACCGGCTGGAGCAGGAAATTGCCGGACAGGACTTGCGGCAGCGCCTGAGGGATAACTCGCAAAACGTCACTTACCAGCACATCTTCTCGCCGAGTGCTGTCGCCCAGTTCTCTTTCTTCAACCGCAACAGTCACGCGCGATTGAGCAGCAACCCGAGGGCAACTCCCGTTGTCGCATTTCAGGATCGAACTCTGAGGAACTACGGCGGGATTGGCTCACTTTCACTCACCCGTAGTAGTCATAACATTAAGCTCGGCGGACAGTCTACGATCACTCCGCTGAATGAGAAGTTCAGTTTCTATCCAACCACTTTTTTCAATGACCTGGCGGATGAAAACGGAAATGTCTTCCCAAATCCAATTAACAATTTCAACGCAGCTCACCCGTTTATGTTTGCCGGTAGGAAAACAGGTCGCACGTTGAGTGCTTATGTTCAGGATCGATTCACGTTATTCAAAAACTTTACGCTTGATGCCGGCGTGCGGTATGACAACTACAAATTATTGATCAGCGAGCAGGCACTCAGTCCGCGCATCGGTGCGGCCTATTATATTCCCCGCACGCAAACGACCCTGCACGCTTCCTACAACCGTCTGTTCCAACCGCCGCCGGCTGAGAATCTTTTGCTTGTGAGCTCAGGGGAAGCGGCGGCCATCTCGCCAATCGCTGTTCTGCAGGGAGACACTACCGTGCTGCCGATCCTGCCTGACAAAGAAAACTCTTTTGAAGTTGGCGCACAGCAGCTCTTGAGCCGCTACCTGCGAGTTGGTTTAACTCTGTATCAGAAGCGCATCAAGAATTTCTCCGACAAGGATCAGTTTTTTGAAACAGGCGTAATCTTCCCCATCGCAATCTCATCCGGACGAGTAACGGGTGAGGAGGTAAGGATCGAAACGACTGAGATTCGGGGCTTTCATGGCTCGCTCTCGTATGCCAATGCGCGCGCCTATGGTGTCACACCAATCAACGGCGGATTGTTCCTGGGTGAGGCCACTCAGAGCCTCCTGGTGTCAGGGCTAAAATTCGCAAATGATCACGACCAAAGAAACGAAGCTCAGTTTCAACTCAACTACAACCACGCGCCTTCCGGATTGTACGCAACCTTTAGTGGTCGTTACGATTCGGGCGTTCCCACGGACGTCGAGCCGGGTACGACGCTGGCGCAGTTCACGGCAAAAGGTTTTGACCCAAGACTCTACAATGAGATCGATTTTCAGCGTGGCCGGGTCCGTCCCAGAACGATTTTCGATTTTTCGCTTGGGGCCGATTTGCTCAAGAAAGAGCGCGTTTCGTTAAACCTCCAGTTCGACGTTCAGAATCTGACAAATAACTTGTTTCTTTACAACTTCGAGTCTGTATTTAGCGGTACGCACGTGGGAAATCCGAGGTTGTTCAGTGGCCGGCTGGGACTTAGATTCAAATAGGAAAGCCGAACTCGGCGCGGCCGGAGAGTGGGTCACTCTGCTGACCGGAAAACTTGCGCCTAGTTGAGCGCAGTTCGAGTCAAGTACCTCTGGCCACCGGGCGGCGTTGGCCGCGCGACCACGTTTTCATTCGTTGACAGCAAGCCGGCGCGCTTTTAAGATACAGTCTGTTTCACCATGTTCCTGCTCCTGGACCTAACCTTGAGGAGTTAGTTATGAGCCTGATCAAGATCATCGTAATCACGATAATAGTGATTCTGAGTATTCTGCTTTTCGGTCGGTTCTTCATTTAGGTCGAAGGGCTGCATGCTCCAGCCAGCCGCGACGTCAAAAAGAAACCTGGTAAATCTGCGTCCGGTTTGTTTCTCTGTACGATATCTGCTTGGGTTCCCCCTTGCCCTGCTCGTAGTCACCGCGCTCCAGTCCGGAATACTTCAAGCGCAGGAAACCCCGATCGACGATGAAGTAGTTAGGGTCGCTACGCATCTGCTCGTCTTCCCTATTCGCATACGGGACAAGCGCGGACCTGTAGCCACTGCATTGACTGAACGCGACCTGCTACTAAAAGACGAGGATCATCTTACACGAGGACTATATTTTAACGCGGGCGCGGACCGCGTTTCCCTCGTCTTCGCGCTTGATCAATCTGGTAGTTTGCGGGAAATTATTTCCCAGCAGCGTGAAGCGGCGCTGGCGCTTTTTGGGCGATTCGGTGAAAGGTCGCAAGTAGCGGTTATTCGATTCGCTGAGAAGGCTTCGCTGGTCGCGCCATTTGGCAGAGACCCCTCGGTAGCTCGCGAGGCGTTCAGCTTTCCAGTTCTAGTCAATCAGCACACCGCCATATTCGACGCCGCAGCCGCCGCGGTAGGAGCCTTTGACGCACTTCCACGCTTTCGGTCGGAACGTCGCGTTGTAATCTTAATCAGCGACGGACTCGACAACGCAAGTACAACGAAGGCGAGCTCGGTAATTGAGGCAGCATTCCCAAAGCAAATCTCTTTCTATGTGATTCATTTGCCACTCTTCGAGCCGCGTGATGGACGGCTGGCAGTGCGTACACCCTCAAAAGGGTTTCGCGAACTCGCAGAAAAAACGGGTGGCAAATATTTCCTGGTGGGCGGTGCGAGATCAGCACTCACAATTCAAACCGGCGGCGCAAGTATCGACTTAACGCCCGTCTTTCGCGCAATTGAAGAAGATTTAAGGAGCCAGTATCTGCTGGGTTTCTACATAGGGGAAGAGGCACGCGCCCCGGGTAAGCACCGTCTTACGATTAGCGTCCCACCTGGGGTCGAATATCGAGTTGGTGCGTTTGGTTATTCACGTACCCACGAGTTTTTTAGTATTAACCCGCCTACCGCTTCGTGGAAATCTCGTTAGTTGACTCGTGGCTTAGCGATTATTCGACTTGCGTCTCGCCGGTTGATTGGGTAAACATGCGGGGTCCCCAGGCGGGCAGCCACGTGGGGTGCTGGTAGCTTTCAAATCATCTATCTGCAAAGCAATGGTCGAAAATCAGGAACTCGGTTTGCGAAAGATTCGTCGCGCACTTATCAGTGTTTCCGATAAAACCGGAATCGTGGATTTCGCACGCGCACTGAAACACTTCGACGTGGAAATAATCAGTACCGGTGGCACTGCCGCGGTGTTGCGCGAAGCGGGTATCGAGGTGCGCGACGTCTCCGAAGTGACGGGCCTTCCGGAGATGTTCGACGGGCGAGTGAAGACTTTGCATCCGAAGATCCACGGAGGGCTACTGGCGATTCGCGACAATAATCAGCATCAGGCGGCGATGCGCGAGCACGGTATTGAGCCTATCGATATGGTTGTGGTTAATTTGTATCCATTTGAGGAGACGATAAAGCGATCAGGCGTCACCCTCGAAGAAGCTATTGAGCAGATAGATATCGGCGGCCCCGCGATGATTCGATCGGCGGCAAAGAACTGTGACGATGTGACCGTAGTGGTACTGCCAGCCGACTACACGCGCGTCATCAAGGAAATGACGAATAATGCGGGATCACTTTCGCGTGCCACAAGAAGATCGCTCGCGCGTGAAGCTTTCGGCCAAACATCGAAGTACGACATGATCGTCTTCGCCTACCTTACCGGGGCGTTCGACCTTACTGATCTTCAGAGCAAAGGGTTAGAGGCTCGAGCCGCAGGCCAAGGTAGTGGCTCCAGCACATTATTCCGGACGGGTGCCGTCGGCTCTCGGGGCGCTGAGATCCCCAGGGCGGTCGAAGAGTGCAAGAGACCGCCTGATGCAGCCACGTTTACATTGAAACGGTCTGCGAACCTGCGCTATGGCGAGAATCCGCATCAATCCGCTGCCGTTTATGATACCGGTGCTCAAGCCGGCATCGCATTGGCGGAAGTTCTGTCGGGTAAGGAGATGTCCTTCAACAACTATGTAGATGCCGAGGCTGCCTGGCAACTCGTTTGGGACTTCGAGGAACTGGCCTGCGCAATTATCAAACATACGAATCCGGCAGGCGTCGCAATGGGTAGCTCGCCCGAAGCCGCTTATCGTCGCGCGCTCGCGACAGATCCGATATCGGCGTTCGGCGGCATCGTTGCTTTCAATCAAAAAGTTGACGAAGCGGCTGCGCGTGCCGTTATCGAGATTTTCACCGAAGTTATCATCGCCCCGAATTTCGATGCGCCTGCGCTCGATGTACTGCGCTCGAAAAAGAACTTGCGCGTCCTGCGTACAGTCGCTCCGAAAAACGCTGAGGGTCTTGAGTACAAACAGATAAGTGGCGGCATGCTGGTGCAAACGCGCGACACTCATAAATTG
>JALYXE010000023.1 GCA_030947265.1 Acidobacteriota bacterium | reverse complement strand
AGCTAGGACTGCTTACTGTTTCAAAACTCCCCGTACCGGTTGTGAGCGTAGGCAACGTAACAACAGGCGGAACCGGTAAGACACCCTTGGTCGAGTGGGTTTGCAGTGCGATAGCGAGCCTGGGCCTGCATGCAGGCGAGCGCGAAGGAAAAGAAATCTGCGTCTTGACAAGGGGCTACGGTAGAAGCAATCCGAAAACCCAGGTGGTAGTCTCGAACGGCGCTGAATTGTTGGCTGGCGAACGGGAAGCCGGAGACGAGCCGTTTCTCCTGGCCGAAAATCTAGTCGGAATCGCTGCCGTCATTTCTAATTCGAATCGAGCGGCCGCCGGGCGTTGGGCAATCGAGAAATGGACAACCGAAGTCTTTGTGCTCGACGACGGCTTTCAGCATTTACCGCTTTCGCGGGACCTGGATATCGTCATTGTCGACGCAACAAATCCCTGGGGCGGCGGCGGACTACTCCCTTACGGTCGATTGCGGGAGTCACCTCGCTGCTTGTCGCGCGCTGATTGTGTAGTGATCACGAGGGCTGAACAGGTCCCGGATCTGACTACAATAAAAGAAGCGGTTCAGCAATTCGTTGGGGAGGCACCCATTTTTTCGTCGCGTATGCTGACCTCAGGCATTCGAAGAGTGGATTGCGCAAGCGGAGACCGCCAGGGCGCCCTTACTCAACCAGTTGGTGCCTTCTGCGGCGTCGGAAATCCAGAATCTTTCTTCGAGCATCTGCGTCGCGAGGGACTCCAACTGGCATTCACTCGGACGTTTGCAGACCACCATCGCTACAAACAATCAGAGTTCGATACCCTCGTTAAAGACGCAGTGGCGCAGGGAGCCAGAAGCTTGATAACCACAGCAAAAGACGCGATAAAACTGAAGTCCTTTAACTTCGGAATTCCCTGCTATGTTCTCGAGATTGAGATCTTAATTGACGAGGAAGAGCGCCTGGTCGAAATCATACGAGGTGCAATCTCCAACGCGGCTTCTTGAACCTGATTCGTCATCGCTTAAAGCAATTTTATTGCAGCGTGCCGGTAGGTGAAGCACCAGGAGGTGGCAGAGTCGGCTTCGGCGCGGGCGACTTTATCGCCGGAGGCGATGGGGACGGTACTTCAATATTCTCTATTTGCCGCGTGGGTGAAGGCACCGCCGGAGCCTTTTTATTGCTATTTTCATTCGTGTTGTCGTTGGCGTTCAGGTTGACACCCGGAACCTGGTTGGGATTCTCAGTGGGAGAAGGCGATGCAGAGATATTAGCATTGACGTTTGGGTTCGCGTTTGAATTAGTGACCCCACCAGCAGGAATTCCCGATTCGGCCCGGCCCGTGGGAGGGGTGACAGGTTCGACCGGTTGGCTATTCGGGTCGGCAGTCAACGTTGAACCCTCTGGAGTGGCACTGGCAGGCTGAGAGTTGCGCGTAAAAGCATAAATGACAGCGAAGATTACGAGCAAACCGATCATCGAGGGAATTAAAACTTTCCAGGGATTAAAACTAGCAGCCGCGGATGGCATTTGTCCGGACAATGGCGTCCGAGCGTAATGCGCATCAGGCGGCGCCATCTCAGTGGTTACTCTTCGACGCACCAGGGTTTCTTCGTCCGCATCGTCGATGAACGGTACTGAAGCGGATGTGGTTGGAACGACCGACCGCTGGATGCCTCTGGTGGATGAAACGCCGGCAGCCTCCGTTCCGGCGGCAATCGTAAAGCCCTCGACCAACTCTCCGACAGTCTTGTAACGATCCTCCGGGCGCTTCTGCATTGCGCGGGCGACTACGTGAGCAACAGCCGGCGGCACGTCGCTCCTCTCGTCTGACACGGATGGAGCCGGTTGCTGCAGATGCTTGAGCATGATCGCGGTGGGCGACTCCCCTGTGAATGGCACGTGGCCCACCAGCATTTCGTAGAGGATCACGCCAAGCGAGTAAATGTCAGAACGCGCGTCGATATCGGGCGACTGGGAACATTGCTCCGGCGACATGTATTGCGGTGTGCCGATAACGAGGTCGGGGGCAGTTAGCCCCGGATCGTAGGTTCCTTCCCGTTCCTTAATTTTCGCGATGCCAAAATCCAGCACCTTCGCATAGTCAGTTCCGGAGCTGCTAAGCAACATAATATTGTCGCTCTTGAGATCGCGATGCACTACTCCCTCCGAGTGTGCCGTATCCAGCGCACCGCCGACCTGGCGAAGGATTTCAACCGCGCGGGGCAACGGCATGGGTCCTTCCTGCCGAATAATCTCCTTGAGCGTCTTTCCACTCAAGTACTCCATTACAAGGAAAACTACCCCGTCTTCAGCTTCACCGAAGTCGGTGACACTCAACGCATGGGGATGAGAAATTCTGGATGCTGCGCGCGCTTCTCTCGAAAACCGCGCAACAATCTTTTCATCGGCGGCAAGCGAGGGACGCAGCACTTTGATAGCAACGGTTTTGTCCATCAAAACATGGGTACCGCGGTAAACGGTGCCCATGCCGCCCTCGCTCAGACGTTCTTCAATGCGATATTTTCCGGCGAGAGTTTTACCGAGTAAGGAATCACCCGTTTTCTCGAGAGCAACCCCGTCGGAAGGACACAAGGTGGTTGTGTCCGGATATTCTCTTCCGCACTTCGGACAAGCTTTCATCGACTGGTGACGTCCCTCGCTAACTTATGGTAGGACAGGCATTCCTGCCTGTCATTCGTGTTCAATAAGCCGACAGACAAGAATGTCTGTCCCACTTTAATCGAGCGTATCACACACGTTTAGATAGCGGCAAAGATACGACCAGAATACAAAGATGCGAGCGAAGCATTAAAGCCCCGCTCGCACCTTTTAACACAGCAACTTCCGGGTTCTTAGACTTTAACGAACACGATGACCAGCGCAAACAGAACCAACGATTCAATCAGCGCGAGTCCCAGGATCATCATGGTCTGAATCTTGGCTGCCGCACCCGGGTTACGCGCCGCGCCTTCACAGGCTGCCGCACCGATGCGCGATTGGCCGAGCGCGCCGCCAAATACGGCGATCGCAAAGCCAACGCCGGCCGCAATGGCTTTTAGCCCGACGCTATTATCGGCTGCGGGCTGCGGGGCTTGTGCGAAAACCGGCATGGCGCTCAGCCACACACCCACAAGGACGATCAAAAGTAAGTTGAGTTTTCTCATTTCGGTTTCTCCTGCTGAAGACTTAGCCTCAGACATCTATGAATGCTACCCGCAACACTAAGAAGTATAACTGAGCCGTGATGATTTCGCCTGCATCCGGTATCCACCGCCCCTCGAACAACGGCGCTCCAGCGAGACAGACATTTACCTTCCCGAGCGAAGTGTTATTAGTTGCCAGTTCCACTTCCAGTTTGTAAAGGCTGCATTCCTCCCAGGGCTTGCGTGCCAACGTGTGCAGACGCTTCTGTCCGCACCGCTCGACGCGCGACAATGATTAATATTCAAGAAACAGCCAGGGCCGCATGCTCCGGTTGCGCATGGCTGTCAACAGAGCTTTCAGCGTGTTCGCCATGCTCCTCATTCTCCTCGTGAGGGCTATGCGACACTTCGCTTAAATAAAGCTGCGAAAGAAGAACAAAAACAAAGGTTTGAATGAAGGCAACAAACACGCCCAGAGGCATAAGAAGTGCGGGCAGCAGCCAATGCGTGTAGGTGGGATAAAGACCCGCAACTGTGTGGGTCACTTTTTCGTCGGCAAACATGTTACCGAAGAGACGTATTCCGAGGGAGAAGGGACGTATGAAGTTGCTGATTAACTCAATAGGAAAAATCAGCGGCGCAATCCACCAGATCGGTCCGGCAAGGTGTTTTAGGTGACCGATGAATCCGTTCTCCTTTATGCCCACCCAGTTGTAATAGAGAAACGAGGAAAGCCCCAGCGCAAAGGTTACGCTCGTCGCCGCGGTAGGCGACATAAACAGCGGGAATAGTCCCATGAGGTTGGAAACGAGAATCAGCACTGCAAAAGTCATGACCACCGGAAAATATTGCAATCCATGCGGGCCGATAATGTCTTCCAGCATGCTGCGAACCGCAAGCACACCGAGTTCGAGCGTTTGTTGGCCGTGACCCGGTTCTTCTTCCGAAAGCTGGCCCTTAAGAATCCAAACGATCGCCACGCTCAAGATGCAGGCAATCACAAACATCACGGTGTACCATGGGATTGCAGTTTCCGGAGAGTATGGACCAAACACCGCTTCCGGTTTCGTGTGAAATTTGGCAAAGAATTTAGTCCACAAGGGATACGTGTAGTTCATCTCGAACTTATATGCCCATTCCCCAAAGTAATGATTAACAAGCTGCACGATGATAGGGGCTTCTTCTGCTGATTCCTGCGCCGCACCCTTTACGGCAGCTTCCTGTAACCAGAACATCAACTGATTTCCTCTCGGTGAATAATTGCGAAGTAGAACTCTCTAAAGGCTTCCACAAACAATGCGACGACGAAGCTGCATAACCCGATGATCGTCGCAGCGAGGGAAACTATGCCCAGCTTGTAAGCGATGAAGACAACAGCGGTGACCACGAAGTATCGGAGAATGTATTGGGCTAGCTTGATTCTCGGCACTCCATTCGGATTCGCCGCATTCTGATTCGTTTCATTCGGATTCGCTCCATGCGGATCGGATCCCTCAAGAACAACGCTGAACGCCGCAGCCGTGGAGCTGCTCAACCAGTAATGATTAAGCAAAGAGAGTAGCCCGCCCAATAGTAATCCCGTGGTAATGCGCCACCGAGCAAAAGGAACGCTGCCAACAACCGCAAGGCCGGTCGCAAACAGCATTGTGCGGAAAATCCGTCCCTCAATACCGCTGCCGCGGATTATTGCAAACATACCTCCGCCTGCATGTTCTGAAGTTTCACCCATAGAAAAGAGGCATAGCATAGGAGCTTTGGCAAAGCTGGGGATTCTACACAGGAAATCGCTCTATTGTCGAATGAACACGCTACTTGGTAACGGGTTACTTTGAAATAGTGCAACCTTCCCACCGTTCAGCCGCGGATTAACGCGAATGAACGCGAATCTGAAGAGGAAGTATTAGAA
>JALYXE010000020.1 GCA_030947265.1 Acidobacteriota bacterium | reverse complement strand
GTCTAATAGCTATGCTCTGTTGCTGGAAGGCTGGAAGGGATTGGGCATTGAGGCTGATTTGCAGAAATACGTTCTGTTATCCAGAACCTACCGACATTTTTCTCGCGCGCATGCCTGTCATTCTCTTGCCGATCCCGACAATGTAGTATCACTGCTCAAGAAATTCGATATCGAAAGCGACTTTGGTGTTTTGTGTCTTGATATTGACGGCAACGATTACTGGGTCCTAAACGCGATCCTGTCGCAATTCAGGCCGGGCCTGGTAGTGACCGAGATTAATGAAAACATACCACCGCCGCTCAGGTTTGTAATAAAGTTCGATCCTGACTTTCAACTACGCCATCATTTTTATGGCTACTCCATCGCGGCCCTTGGAGATCTCTGCGAAAAACATGACTACGGTATCCTACAGTTGGAGTATAACAATGCATTTCTCGCTCCGAAGGAACTAGGGTGTAAAGGGTTTCGCGACGCGGAATCCGCGTATCGAGAAGGATATCTGGACAAAAAGGATCGAAAAAAGCGATTTGCTTCCAACCTTGACATGGAGCTGCTGCATTCACTCAATCCTAAGGAGGGAATGCGATTTTTGCATGAGTTTTATGGCAGGGAAGCCGGAAACTACTATTTGACTCCTGACAAAAAATCGTTTGGGCGATAAGCTTTAGCACTGGACAGCGGTACGCTCGGACGGCAAGCCTGAAATGCCCGATAACAGACGCAGCGACGAACGCGTTTCACTAAATCTCTCGGCCAAATGGGACGGAATATCCGGAACCCATGAAGGACGGATAGAAGACTTAAGTCTTGGTGGATGTTTCGTCAATACCAAGGGAAGAGTGGATGTGGGCGAGGTTGTGAGTGTGGCGCTTAAGCTGGCTTCTGGGGAATGGTTGCCGTTGCGCGGCGAAGTCGCTTCTTACCATGCCGGTACCGGATTCGGACTCTTATTCTCATTCTTGACCGCCGAGGAAGAACAGACGCTTCGGGAATTGGTCATCTGACAAATTTCAGAAGGCACAGCCTCAGTCGCAATTCCATGATCTTCCACAGCACTAGTTTGCAAGAATTAACTATTCGTCGGGTTTCCGGCTCGCCTTTACGTCAGTCATGACAATAGTGATAACCAGGCCAATTCCGGCGATCGCGGCGAGCATGAAGAAAATCATAGGAAAACCGGGGTATCCCAGTATGCGAAACGAAGTTTCGACACGCATCAGCATCGCGGCTCCAACTATGAGCGAAGCCAGGATTAGCCCCAGCGTAATCCTATTAGCAACTTTCTGAAGCCCCTCGAGAACTATTTTTTCGTCAATAGCGTTAACATCCACCTTAAACTCGTTGTTTCCAATCGTGTCCAAAATTTTGTTAATCCGCCCCGGCAGTTTTTCGACAAACTCCTTAAGTTCTACCACCCCGCCGATCAGATTTCCCGGAGCCATACTCTGCATCAAGTTGCGCTGAAGAATCTCGGTGGCGCGCTGCCGGATGATTGTGCTTGGTTCAAACCCGGGATCGAGAGTAAACACAACGCGATCCAGATTTAGGAGCGCCTTCGCGACCAGGGTGAACTCGGACGGCAGACGGAACCAGCAGTCAGCGGAAATCTTTGTTATCTCGAGTACCACCTGGCCGGAGTTGAGCCTGCTGAGGTTTGCATTCGCCTGCTCGGCGACAAGTTCCGCAACTCTTCTTGTAAATTCAGCTTTATTAAAGCGAGGTTTCGGCTCACCCATTCGAATTGTGACCTCAGCAGCTTCTTCTCCGCGTCCCTCGCTGATGGCCAACAACAGGCGCAGCACGTTGTCCCGGAAGCCGGGCAGCAGACGCGCAACCATTCCCAGATCCAGCAACGCGATTCGGTCGTCTTCAGTGAGGAAAACATTTCCCGGGTGTGGATCCGCATGGACGAAACCGTCAAGTAATATCTGCTTCAGATAAGCGCGGAAGAGTTCGCGGGCAAGGCCGCCACCGTCTATCTCCATCAAGCGCAGCGGGCTCAACTCGGTAATCTTCTTACCTGGAATGTATTCCATGGTCAGAACGCGAGAAGTGGAGAAATCTGCCACGGGTTCTGGAATGACTAATCGTTCAAACTCCCTAAGGTTTTCAGCGAAGGTGATGAGATTATTTGCTTCGAGTTTGAAATCCAATTCGCGCAACAGACTTCGGCGCAGACCCAAAAGCATATTTTCAAAATCATAGCGCTTTCCCAGTTCCGTATGAGCATCCATGAACTGGGCTACGTCGCCCAACGCCTCGAGGTCCTCAACGATCTGTTCGCGAATATTCGGGCGTTGCACCTTAACCACCACCGCTCGACCGTCACGCATGTATGCGCGATGCACCTGCGCCAGGGAGGCAGCGGCAAGAGGCTCAGGATCAAAGTCGGAAAACGCTTTTGAAATCCTGACACCGATTTCGTCGGCGACGATCTGATCGACTTCCTCGTACGAGAATGGTTCGATCTGATCCTGCAAACGGGAAAGGGCTTCAAGATAAGGGGCGGGTAATAAATCTGCACGCGTCGAGAGCAGCTGGCCCAGTTTTATAAAAGTAGGACCCAGCTTCTCGAGGTCGGCAGCAAGTTCTTCTGCGTGAGGTCCCGTCTGGGCGAGGGCAGTTTCGTCAAGCTCAAGACTATCTTCCAGGCCGGCCTGCTTAACTAGATCCGAGCGCCCATATTTCACGAGCAACATAGCTACGTCTTTGTATCGTTTCAGGCGTTCAGGCTTTAGCGAGACCATTCAATTGAGTTCCTTTGTTTTGATCTTCGTCGCTTGATTGTACTAGAACTTGCCGCCTGGGGCTCGAACGTTTATGCTTCTGACAATCTGTAAGCCGCTGTTTGTCATTAGTTTCTGCAGAAATTTTACTTAGCGATCAGCGCCTTAAAGTCGGCTGCCGCATAGTGAGTGCGCAGCGTTGGGGAAATTGGTTTTTGGAATTAAAGGAGTCTGGCCAATGATCAAAAAATGCTCATCCTTGATCTTGTTAGTAGCTTTTCTCGCGGTTACAGCGTTCGGGCAACAGCCGGCGCCCCCGAAGACCCATTTAAAGGTGGGCCAACCGGCGCCGGAATTTGCGCTCACGGATACCGAAGGCAAAGAAGTAAAACTAAGCGACTTTAAAGGCAAGAAAAACGTCGTGCTTGCCTTTTACGTCCTTGCTTTTACCGGGGGTTGAACGAAGGAACTGAAGGCGTATCAGGCTGATATCGCCAAATTCGATGAGACGAACACACAAGTATTGGGAATCAGCATGGACAGCTCACCCGCCAACAAACGCTTTGCAGAAGATATCGGCGTAAAATTTCCGTTGCTGAGTGATTGGAGGCGAAAAGCCGTCAAAGACTACGGCGTTTATAACGAGGTTTCGGGATATGGAAACCGCGCGACCTTTGTAATCGACAAAGGTGGAATTATCAAACATATCGAGGAAGGCCGCACCGCAGTGGATCCGACCGGGGCTTATCAGGCGTGCAACTTGTTTGAAAAGAAAAAAGGCTGAGTGAAGATCGATTTATTTTGCGGATACTTTAGGAGTTGAGTTGGAGCGTGCGAGTGCCCGGTCAATTGTCCCTCGCAATGCCTCAGCACTCAAATCTCTCAGAGTAATTCCGTTTACGAATATGGTTGGGGTATTTTCGACGCCATACATCTGCCCCTCGTCGATATCATGCTTCACCTCGGCAGCGTATTTCCCGCTATCGAGCTCAGCGTCGAAGCGCGCGCGATCCAAGCCGAGCTCGCTTGCATATTTTTTTAGTGATGGAACGTCGAGCGCATTTTGTCGCCTAAAAAGCAGTGCCGTGTATTCAAAGAACTTTCCCTGAGCATTAGCTGCGTTGGCCGCCTCAGCAGCTTTTCGAGCATTGGTGTGATGCTGGAGGGGAAAGTCGCGCACCACTAGTCTCACTTTGCTGCCATATGATTTCAGGACCTCTTCGAGGACGGGCTGCATTGCTGCGCACGCTGGGCACTGAAAATCCGTAAACTCAACGATTGTTACGGCCGCCGTCGCATCACCCCGAACCGGGTCGTCATCCAGGCTTATCGACTGGACCGGTGGTTCCGGTTCCGAAATTAGCAACCGGATATCGGCTCCTTTTCGCAGCCTGTCAGACACCGCACGCTCCAGCCGCTGTCGATCTTCATCCTGCAAATACGAAGCAATTTGATTTCGAACTGCCGCCAGCTCCCCGGGAAGACGAGTCCTGTTTCCAGAATAGAATTTTGCGATTTCATCTTCGGTGGGTTGATGCATCTTTTCGGTTATTTCTTTACGGACGATCTCTTCCGGGGGAACATTGCGACGGTTTGCCTCCGCCAGCAAAAGAAGATCATTAATTGTGAGATCGAGTGCAGGCTGCTCCAGCATGTAGGTTTGGAGTCGCAACTTGTACGCGATCGGCTTGAGCCTTTCATTTACTTTTCCTGCGGTTATAGGCCGTCCAGCGACTGTAGCCACCACAGTCGAAGGCGGAAGATTAGAAGTATTCTGGGCGCTGATCACAACAGCGTTGGTAGCGCGCAGACGCTTAACCAATTCTTCGGATAATTTTGCTTCGTGTTCGCCACGAAGATACGCCACAACTTGCTGCCGCATCGCGACAGGATCAGTTTCTTCGATCTGATCACGATTGTTTTCGATGAATTTATTGACTTCCGCGGCCGCCGGGTCAGCAATTTTTTTTGCAACTTCAATATTGTATAACTGCTGTGGCGTTAGTTTTCGCTTACTGGCTTCGCTCTCAAGCAATAAAGTGTTGATTTGCAATTCCAGAATCTGCCTGCGGGCTGCTGCAATTCTCGTTTCCAGGCCTTCCACTTCTTCCCGCACCTTTGGATCGATCTCGGCAGTTGTGATGTTTTGCCCGTTGACTGTAGCTAAGAGGACCGGCGCCGGTGCCGGTTCACTTGATGAGGTAGTTGCCGCCGGTTGAGCTGGCGTCTCGGCAGCAGTCTTTGCGGTAACCGGACGGGTTGCACGTCTCCTGCGAGGGCTCTGGGCAGAGGTGGCGCTCGCCAGGTTGAGCAAGAGCAGAACTAATAAGAGAGTCTTGACAGTATTCATGAATCGTATTCGGCTGAACGAGGGGAAACTGAATGATATTTGAACTTAAGATTAGAACACAACAAACTGACGACCGTTGCCTCTGAGCGTTGCAACGCGAGGGAACGAAACTGCGGGTTGTCGGTAGATAAGCGCAGCCTTTTAGTGACCGCGCATAATACTTCGCCTCCGGCGTTTTACTGGTCTTCGAGCGGTCAGCAAATCCTTTTGTCGACCATTCAGAATGAAGGCCAGGCCCTGGTGAGTGATACCGAGTATGCGAGCGGCGCGCGTGACGCTTCCATCAGAACTTTCGAGTGCTTGCTTGATCAGGTCGCCCTCGAAATGAAGGACCTGCTCTTCAAGCGAAAAGTCCGTTGAACCCGTTGAACCCGCTGGAGCCTGAGTGATTGGTTGAGTCGATAGGTTTGCCTTCGATCGAGAGGAGCCAAGATTGCTGTCTTCAAGTCCAGGAGGTGGCGTTGTGAGAAGGAGCCGGGCACACTTGCCCAGTCGAGTCTGTACTCCCGGATGCTGAGAGTTTTCCAATTCCGATTCCGCCGCCCGATAATAAGCAAGCAGTTCGCTGAACGGCAGGTGTCCTGCGAGCTCCTCCACCATAGCAAGCGCAGCAACTCCCCCGCTTTCAGGATCGCCGGCGTTGTGGGC
>JALYXE010000012.1 GCA_030947265.1 Acidobacteriota bacterium | reverse complement strand
TTTGTTTATCCACCCGCTCAGGTGTTCAGCGCAGCCACTCTGCCGATAGAACTGCGCAACCGGCTTTGCATCGCGGGGTCATTCTCGAAGACTTATGCGATGACTGGTTGGCGAGTGGGGTACGCGCTTGCTCCGCGCGAATGGACCAGGGAGATGCTCAAGGTGCAGGGGCATTCCACCAGCAACCCAAACTCCATTGCCCAGAGCGCGGCGGTTGAAGCATTCAATGGACCACAGGATTCGGTTGCGACGATGTTACAGGAATATACCCTGCGCCGGGCCTGGCTTCTTAAGGCGCTGAAGGAAATTCCGCGGATCAGTTGTAATGAGCCCGAAGGTGCGTTCTACGCTTTTCCCAGCGTTCGGGAATGTTTGGGTGCGGAAATGAAGACTTCGGCGGATTTCGCGCTACGTTTACTCGAGGAGGAGCAAACGGTTGTTACTGGTGGCGCAGGCTTCGGGGCCGAAGGGTATCTGCGAATTTCATACGCAACGTCTATGGAGCAATTGAGAGAAGGTTTGACTCGCATCAGGCGTTTTACGGAACGCTTAAGTTAGACGGCGGAAAAACTAGCCACAGATGAAGACGAACTCCGTGCAGATAGAAAAAGAAATTTAACTAAGAATTCAAACTCCGACTACATTATTCCTATTCATGCCTATCCCTGTTTATCTGTGAATGGTTAACAAAAAAGGCGCCGAGTGAATCACAATCGGCGCCTTCAGGTTCTATCAAGAGTTACTCTTAATAAAGATTAAAGTTGTACTCGAGCTGGATGTACATGGAGACCGCGTGTCCATCCTTTGTGGCCGGAGAAAACTTCATCTGCCGTGCCGCAGCGATTGCCCTCTCAGTCAAGCCGTATGGTAGTCCTGAAACGGAGCGAATGTTGGTTACCTGACCGCCAGAAGTAAATACCGCTCTTAGCACGACTGTTCCAGTTACCTGGTTCTTGCGTGCTTCTTCGGTGTACTGCGGCTCCGGCTTGGAAAGTACGCGAGCTTTGGAGCTCACATCTTTACCACTGAAGACTTTGTTGTAGTCGGTTCCGCCGCCACCACCACCGGGACCTCCACCGCCTTCATTCCTATCTCCTCCGCCAGTATTTCCTCCACGGCCTGGTCCGTATCCGCTACCTTCGCCTGGCCCCATTCCGCCGCCTTTACCAGTACCCATGCCATTTCCCGTACCGGGTCCGGAAGATGGGTCTGTAGGTCCGGCTTTTAAACCATACGGCAATGCACGGGGGTCGGGCGGAAACAATACTTTGTCGGCATCAAGCTGTGCAGCCACCGGCAAAACTGGATTCTTTATTTGTGGCGGGTGCGGATCGGGGGCGACCACTGGAGGAATATGCAAGTCGGCTTGAGGTGCCTTTCCCGCTGAAGCTGGCTTGAGCTCCTCGCGGCCGCCACCGCCACCCCCTCCCGCCTTTTCTTGTTTGGGTTTTTCCCCCCCGCCCTTGCCTTTAGCAAGTCCAGCTGTACCAACGTCCGGAGTCGGCTGCTCAGCAGGGATCTCAATGAGCTGGTCGACTACGAGTTCTTCATTTGCTGCACGCTCCGCGGCTCTGCGCGTTTGAACCCTGTCCAGCCAGATGATGAGCAAAACTGCCGAAATCATTACGAACAGCGCCGTCAGCACGCCGGTTGCTACATTTGGACGGGACATGAAGCGCCAGCCGGCCTGGCCGTACCCAGCCACCATGCGCTTGGAAAAGCCGAAGGGATCGCGCTTAAACTCAGGCCAAGTTAGCTGCGACTCACGAGCGACTTCCTTCAAAGCCTCACTCAATCGGGAGACAAGCCCGGCGTCATCGATAAATGTTAGATGAAACTCTCCACGGGGCACCAGAGCGGTCGAACCCGCCGCAGCTAAAGTGGGCGAGTTCGCCATAAGCGGCTCGCGGAAACTTGTGGATTTCATGACCTTCGGTTCAGGCTCAGAAACGAGCACACTCAAGGGAGTTCCGTCCACGGGACAAAAACTAAATTTGTCCGCGAACTCTTCCTTACAACTGGAACAAAACTTCATCGTTACTACCTCTTTTTGGCTCAGGGGGAGCAGCACTGACTGTGACGCACGTGCGCTTCCGATCTCCCTATGATAACTGTTTGCGACTCGCTGATCGAGGGTTTTCGAAGCTTCCGGGGCGAGCCAGCGCTCGAGCAAACTCTTAAGCTCGTCTTCCGAAATAAATTTTTCTCCAGGCTCATTGCTGCTCATCTTATGCCTTCTCCAAAGTAACAATTTCCCGACCAGTATTCAAATATGGTTGCAGCGCATTTCGTAATCGCTCGCGGGCCCGATGGAGGCGAGCTTTTACCGCCCCAATATCTGCACCAACCGTGGCAGCGATCTCGCTTAGGGTCAGTCCTTCGTATTCAAAAAGAACCAACGCCTCTCGTTGTAAAGGCGGCAAACTCGAGACGGCCTCCTCCACTTTCAAAGCCAATTCGTCATCCAGCAGGCTGTGCAAAGGCTCTTTATAGACAGCAATGAATTGATCTTCCGCAAGTTCGTCCATTGCCGACTCTCTTCCCCAGTGCCGAAGCTGCTTCAGCCAAAGGTTGCGCGCAGCAGAAAAGAGATAGGTACGCAAAGATGCTCGACTCGGAATGAAGTTCTCGGGCTTTTTTATCAGGCTCAAGAAACAATCATGGGTTACGTCTTCGGCCATTTCAACCGTTCCGGACAGCCTGTAAGTAAAGCGGAAAACCGCGTCGCGATGCCGTTCATATAGCTGGAGGAACGCCGCCTGGTCACCAGCTCCTGCCCTTTCGAGCAAAAGTTCGTCTGTGGTTTTATCTGGCAATCGGCACTCGATTCTGTAGGAATCGCTTCCTACTAGTATTACCTTCAAACGGCTAAAAGATACGCCCTTCCCCCAAAGTTTCGCCTGTTTTCGGCTCGAATTTCAAACACCAACCTTTGGAAAGCGTAATAAATCTGCGAACTCAACCAGTCCAGTGTGGCCAAGACTGTTCAAACCATGGCCTTGGATGCATTTACGAGCCAAACGGTTGACGAGCAAATGTGGCGCATCTAAGATGTTTCTGCTCCCTTTGATGGATCGAATTATGTTAAAAGCCTAATTCTGCCAAACCCTCCTCAAACCCTGTTATGGATCGAGTCGCAGTGAAGACTTTATTACTAAAAGCCCTGTTGATTGTTTGGGTTTTAACCTCCCTGCAGCCGGTTTCGGCGCAGGTTTTGCCCGAGCCGGAGCAAACTCGGCTTCTTAATGGGCTACGTGTGCTGCTCTGGCCGCGACCTGCTGAGAAAGAGGTTTTGATCAAGTTGCGCGTACATAGTGGCGCGGCCTTCGATCTTGCCGGCAAAGCGGGAAGCATGGCCCTTCTTGGAGATCTGCTATTTCCCGACCCTACCACGCGCGAGTACTTTACAGAGGAGATGCAAGGGCGTCTAAACGTGACGACTAACTACGACTCGATAACTATTAGTATGCAAGGCCGCGCCAGTGAATTTGAACGGATTGTTGAGATTCTGCGGACAGCTTTGGTTACCACGCAATTAACGCCGGAAAACGTGGCAAAAGCTCGAGAGGGACGCATCAAACTAATAAGGGAGACCAGTATTTCGTCTGCAATGCTGGCTGATCGAGCTATTGCCACTCGGCTCTTTGGAGATTTTCCCTATGGCCGTCCTTACATGGGCACGATTGAATCTCTTGAACGGGTGGACAGGGGCGATCTGCTGTTTGCGCGCGAGCGATTCTTGAACCCAAATAATTCCACCCTGGTCGTCATCGGAGGCGTTCAACCGAATCGAGCGCTGCGGGCTCTGCGCCAACTTCTAGGCGCTTGGCGCAAGAGCGAACAGGTTGTTCCCGCAACTTTCCGACAGCCAGGAGCTTCTGACTCGCGTACCCTGATAATCAATGCGCCTGCTGACCAGAGTGTTGAGATTAGATTAGCGATACGGGGCTTCGCTCGGCAGGACACTGACGCGGCGGCGGCGGCATTAGTGGCGAACGTGGCGCGACAGCGATGGGAGAAACTTCTTCCTGACCTCGCTCATAGCCCGATCTTCGTCAGGCATGAAGCTTTTGTGCTTCCCGGTATGTTTGTTATGGGGACGACTGTAGATT
>JALYXE010000010.1 GCA_030947265.1 Acidobacteriota bacterium | reverse complement strand
TCATCGACGTCCACGGTCCAAACGGTTCGATTTGATCGTCAAAGATCCCGTTTTGATTAGTCAAAAACATCTGCCGAGCGATCGCGGCGCCAATCAACTGATCATAGATAACGATCGAAAGAGGTTGCATTCATTCTGGGATTTTGATCTGGTCACCTCGTTAATGCTTGCGACGGGCGAACAAACCTCCGACACGCTGGGCCTGTACCTCGAGCAAACAATAAAGCCGAAATCGAATTGGAATCCCCATGGCGCCGTCAGTACCTGGGCCGCGCAGTGGGCTACAGATTCGCTTCATTTAGCGCGCGAACAGACGTATAAGTCGGTGAACATCATAAGGGAACGGACTATCACGGTGCTGACGCGCGACCGTCAACCCGTCATGCGTGACGGCCAACCCGTCACCGAGATCGTTTACGATGTTACCCGTGCGAACAACTATGAAACACTCAATCGCGAACTGGTCCGGCAACAACTTGCGAAAGCCGGATTTCGTCTGGCGAAATTGCTCGATGCAATCTATTCATCAAATTGAGCGGCAGCTGGAACTGATCGACCACTAATGACGTATCGAACATCAAGACTTCAAATACTCTAACGAGCCAGCTATGAATAAGATCAACCTCCGCGAGAAGTTCTCACTTATCGGCGACTATTGGAACCCTCGTATCATTGGCGAACTGAACGCCCAGTACCTAAAACTAGTGAAGTTTCAGGGACCTTTTACGTGGCATCATCACGACAACGAAGATGAAATGTTTCTGGTAGTCAAGGGACGCTTTCGCATGGAGTTCCTGGAAGGCGACAATGCGTCTGGTTCAGCCCGGCAACGGGATGTCTGGCTGGAAGAGGGCGAGTTCATGATTGTTCCTCGAGGAGTGGAGCATCGACCCGTGGCAGACGAGGAGGCTGAAGTTCTCCTTTTCGAGCCGGCCACAACGGTGAACACCGGTAATGTTGAAAATGAATTAACTGTGCCGGAACTTGAATGGATCTAAACAAACTGCTGACGGAAACCACTATATTGTGTGAAGATAAGCAAAACTCGGAATGGAGGCTTAGATCGTGAGAAAAAATTCGAAGGTCCTTGTCGTACTTCTATTTGTGCTTGTGGCGGCGGCGGTCACCGCCCGCGCGCAGAATACCCTGGTCCAGGTCAGCGCAGGTACGCTGCCATCAGTGGCGCCTAATCACGCTTCGGTCACTTCAAACCGGCCGACGCTTCAGAATGTGATCAATTCCCTGTCCAGCTTGCCTGAGGTAGATACGCTGGTTTACATCAACCCGCAGCGCATTCTAAACGAGGTGGTGCCGAAACTTATGCCGGCGAAAGACGTTGAAGGTATGCGCAAGGGCTTCGAAGAAGTCAAAAAGAACGCCGGCATCGATCCCACTAAGATTGATTACATCGTTATCGCTACTCGCTTCAAAAAGCCGACGGACGATCTCAACTTTCAGTCACCGGAATTTATGGTGGTAGCGAGCGGGGACTTCAGCGCTGATTCGCTCATGGTGCTCGCACGAATGGCGTCGCAGGGAAAGCTGCGCGATGAAAAGTACGGCACGAAGACCCTCGGGCTAATGACTATTGACCCAATCGTAAAGGAAGCTGAAAAAAATCCGTTCCTTAAATCTTTCACCGAGGTGGGGATACTTCCGCTAAACGCCAACACGATTGCGGCAGGTACTCCGTCATACTTGCGAGCTGCTGTCGATGCGAGCGAAGGCAAGCAACGTATCAATACAGAAACATTGAATTCGCTTGTTCGGGATCCGAACGTGCTAATCAGCTTCGCGGGTACGCCGTGGCATTCATTTGCCAAGAGCTTCGGTATGCTCGGGACAGAGACAAATCCGAGAACGGCGCGTTGTGAGTCGAAGATTGGCGATATCTACGCAGCCCTTACGATGGACGCGACAAACTTCATGGTTCGCGGCACGGTGAACGCTGACAATCCCGACACCGCAAAGATCTTGAGCAAGTTGTATTCAGGTATTCTGGGGTATGCAACCAATTCCATACCGGATGCGTCGGCCCAGTCGCTGCTGAAGGGTTTCGCAATCACTTCAGAAGGTGACGAAGTGATGCTTCGCGCCGATTTTCCACAGCAGATGGTGATGGACCTGATCCAACACCATATGAAGCCGAAGCAAGTTGATGTGACAATGACAACGCCAACGCCTTCAGTCAAGCCGGTCGTGAAAAGACGAAGAGCAAGACGCCGAGGTTAAGCTAAGATCAATAGTGGATCCGATGTCTTCAGCGGTTACCGTGCTGACGGCGATGATTACACCGGCAGTGTTGATCTCTGCCTGTGGCAGCATGATTCTTTCCACATCCCATCGCCTGGGCCGGGTGGTAGATCGCGTGCGCGCATTGTCTGAGAAATTGGAAGAACTCGCCCAGAAACGCGGTATTGAAACTACAGAAAGGCAGGCGATAATCTTCGCTCAGTTGGACAAACTGACCAGTCGGGCACGCATTCTGCAACGTTCGATGGTGACTTTCTATCTGGCCCTCGGTCTGTTTGTAGCCACCAGCGTAGCTATCGGGGTAGTAGCGATAGCGGGCAATCCACGTTACAACCTGTTGCCCGTGATCGTTGGTCTGGCGGGAGCGTGTTTTCTTTTTTAGGGCAGCATGCTGCTAATTTTCGAAGCCAGGTTGGCGCTAAGCACCATACACGCGGAAATGGACTTTATCTGGCGTCAAAGCACGAAAGTTGCTCCGGCCGATTTGGTAGAACATCACAAACCGCACTTTGTGCACTTTAGAACTCACGAGAAGAAATGATCGAGTGGCGTCAGTTACCCAATGAAGCCCACATATCTTCATTTGCTTGAAAGCGGTGAATTAAGGCGGCGAGTCGAAGCGCTCGAGGCTTTGCTGGAACGCTGCACCGTCTGCCCGCGCGACTGTCTCAATAACCGATTGAGGAATGAGATAGCGGCGTGCTATTCGGGCCGGCTGCCAATTGTTTCTTCCTACACCGCTCATTTCGGAGAAGAACCAGCGCTGGTAGGTACGCACGGCGCCGGGAATATTTTCTTTGGCAACTGCAATCTGCGTTGCGTCTATTGTCAAAACTACCAGATCTCCCAGACACATAAAGCCCAACTCAAGAATGAGATCACGCACGAACGACTGGCCGAAATAATGC
>JALYXE010000446.1 GCA_030947265.1 Acidobacteriota bacterium | reverse complement strand
GCTTTGGTGTAGCGGGAAAAAGATTCGCTCGCCGCTTCCTGCAACGACTTGTTCTCGTCGACTTCAAGTTCAATTGAGGGCGCGCCTTCAGCGTAGTAATCCTTCAGCGTGACTTTGCTGCCCTCGCGCTCTGCATTCGAGACGTTGGCAAGTAGCAGGTCACCGAGACGCTTGTGTTCTTCGGGGTTACCGTGCGCGGCAAGGTCCTTCTTCAGATTCGCTTTCAATTTCTTCCGCTTGCTTATCTCTTTTCTTAGTTTGGCTTCAAGATTCGCTGCCAAACCGTCGAAATCATGCTCGGCCTCGCTTCGCCGATAGTGTTCAGCAGCCGCAGCTGACATCGAAGAGAAGTTTTCGCGCGTAAGGCGCATTCCCTCGAAAACGGTCTTCACCTGAAGAGCAGGAGGCCGATATTGATCACCGATTTGCTGGCCTTCGCCCTTTGGCGTTCGCAAAGCCTGGTTGATAACACCAGCCGAGTCCAGCAGGAACAGATTAGCGGAGCGACCCGTGAGCTGAGCCACCAGTACTCTGTTTTCGGAATCTCCCAACTCATTTGGAGCGGAAAAAAAGAGTCGAACTATCCGCTCATCTCGATCCTTCGTGACTGATACCACGCTGCCCCCACCCAAATTGGCTCGTATCACCTGGGCAAACGGCGAATGCGAAGTCGAAGCCTTGTCCAGTTCTCGAACAGTCTGTTTGACTAGATAGAGACGAGGCGCAGCTGGTTCGACACTGAGGAAAAGATAACCTTCGGCTTTCAGACCGAAGTCAATGGCCAACGAAAGGGGCGACAATTGGAATATCTTACCGAGAAAACGACCCGGCAGAAGCCGATCCAATTCACCTACAATCTCTTTTAATGTTTCCTGGTGCACGTGGCTACACGCTTCAACCTCGGCTGGCCGGTTCGATAAACAAAAAAGGCCCTGCGCTGGCAACAGAGCAGAGCCGATTTTATCGATGAATTTTTGTCAAACCCTGATCACTGCCGTGCGGGTGTAACGATCATGAGCGGTATGCTTTTCAGCGTCGAAAAACACATATAGCAAAGCGATTCCGGCGACAGCAAGTGAGAGCAAATATATTGCCGCGCGTCCCGCTGACTGGCGTCCGGTCGGAATTAATCCCGTCCGGTCATCAACAACGCGAAGAGAAAAAACCCTCATTCCGAGCGTGCGTCCCGTCAGGGCTATGCTAATCGTCAAATATAGAAAGGCCACTATCATAGACGTGGCCGCCGCAAAAGTGAGCACGCGCAAGTCTTGCCAGTTAAGCTCAGTTAGTTTGACAAGAGCCACCAGGGGCGACGAGAGAAGACAAATGACCACTAGATCCACGATGGAACTAAGTACGCGGTAAGGAATAGATGCTGCATGGTATTCACGCTTCTCCACACGAAGCGTGGGAATGGCGTCCAAATAATTAAGAGCAGGGTCGTTTAGATCCCCTGCTATCAATCTTCTCGGCTTCCTGATTACCTCCGAAGTGTCCGCCATACCGACTGCCGAGGTTGGAACCACCGCAAGGTTGTGCAGTCTTTCAGACTGTGTGGATTGCTCCTGGTGCGGAACCGCACCGGAGCTGGCGTCATCGGCCGTATGCGACATATCTTCTCCCAATTCCGGCTGTTCCTCAAATGCTACAGCCATGGCAGTGGCATTACTTCCGCAATGAGATGACACGTGGGCGCGTTCGATGCGTCGCAAAGCAGCGACGACTAACGGGTTCAGGGGTGGGACTTCGGCTTGGGGAAGAAGTTCCAGCGGCCCGGTTGTTCTGGATGGAATTTCATCGATCTCACGTACGCAGTTCCCGGGCTCGAGTGCGGCTTCGCGCGCGCGCCGTTCCTGAATTTCTCGCACACGCTCACCCAAATCCTTTCGCCATTGCGGCATTGAGGCTTTTGTGAGGCCAGGGAATTCTATTAAAGAGGAAGTTGGCTTAGACCGTTCCTTTGGCCGGGTTTTAGGCGGCGTCTTTCCTTGTATTGTGTCTGTTCGATTTAGGGCGGGTTGCTCGGAGGGCCACACTGATTCATTAATCTCGATCGCGCCGCATTCAAAGCACTCCTTAGAACGCTTTTTGTAAAGCGCGCCGCACGAGGAACATCGCATACGAAGCTGCCTCCGAAGGGGTTCGGTCTGAGGTGTGTAGAGGGTTTCGCGAAAAAGAGCACCGCAAAACTCCTGTGCACTCGGCGCGCATCGTATCAGGAACTACTTTAAGTGGTCAACGAGAAAATATAAGAGGCGTTAGAGTTGTCTGATCGTTCTGGGATGATTTAAGAAGCTTGGTTCCTGTGGAAAACTCTCAGAGCGGCGTGCGGCCGGAGAAACCTCCCTCCATGTCATGCCACCACTCCAGCTGATCTCCTTCACCTAATTGCCAGCAGAGCAATACCACGCGACCGTCTCGGAGAGAAGGAAAATCGACCAGGCCGCGCTCGAAATCCTTTAATTGGACACCCAGGGCTTCGAGTTCTGCCATCTCCGCGGCGAAGCTTGTTAGAAGCGTGGCGTAAAGCACGCCTTTCTCCATGCCACCACCACCGTGCTCCGCTCCTTCGGCAGCTAACTTTGCCTGCTGGCGGTACGTGCCCAAGCGCCTGCGAGAACGCTGAATTTTTCCCAAAATCCTGCGCACGGATGGTAGGAGCGCATTTGCTTCGTCAACAGTAAAAAGCTTCATATTCGCCGGAAAACAATTTCGTTTATCAGCGCTCATCCGTCACGCGGATAAACTCCGCGGCCGCCTCAAATGGCTCGGAGTCCTCGATGCTTGTTTCGACCACAACACGCATCGCGGATTGAAAGCCGTCGGGCGAAGTCTCCTCAATCTGAATTTGCTCATGCAGGTATTGCGTGGGCTGCTGCTCATGCAGCTCACGTTCATCATAACGAGCACCATGAACTTCCTTGCGCACCCTGTCCGCAATTTCGCCCAGGTCAATAAAATAGTCTGCCACATCGATTAGCTTCGGTGCGGTATTCGACCGGAAACCCGCAACCTCGACTCGGCACCCTTTGTATGCGACTGCGTTTACAGCGTAAACAAAGTCCTCATCCCCGGAAACAAGGACCGCAGTGTCGTAGCGACCCGCAAGCGACAGCATGTCGACGGCAATTTCCACGTCTAGATTTGCCTTGCGACTTCCGTCATAGAATGTCTTCAATTCCTTTTGAATCACGCGGAAGCCATTACGTCTCATCCAGAGCAAGAACCCCTGTTGTCTCTCGGCGCCGATGTCCACTCCTGTGTAGAAAAAAGCCCTCAACAATCGGCCGTCTCCCAGCAACACACGCAAGAGCTTGTTGTAATCTATGTCGATATTGTGGAAGCGGGCGGCGTGAAATAGATTGTTACCGTCAATGAAAACCGCTACTCGACCGCGGTGACCGAGTTGCCATGAGACATTATTTGCAGGATCAAAATTATTCATCGGATAGGCTGCTCCAAATAAACTCTTTAAAATCGTTTCTAGAATGCTTTTTTGTCTCAAATTGGTCAAGCAGGACGGCCGATTGGTGGTGATGCATTTTGGATCCAATATTCAACTGTATGGCACTGACTCATGCGACCCACGTTGTCAAAATCAACACCGATCAAACGGCATCAGCACGGACCAATGAAGACTGGGGACGCACACTACTCACC
>JALYXE010000598.1 GCA_030947265.1 Acidobacteriota bacterium | reverse complement strand
AATTTGGGCTCAACCCCACTTCTTCGCTGAGCATGTTATGAAGAAAAAGAACCCGCTCCCGGTGATCATTCTGGTCCTTTCCCTTCTCGCTTTCGCGAGTCTTTCCGGCTGCCAACGTTCCCAGCGTCCGCGATCACCCACTGAAAAACACTACGACCTGAAAGGCAAGGTGGTGACGGTAGAGAAAGATAAACGCCTCGTCACTGTCGCCCACGAAGACATCAAAGACTACATGCCCGGCATGACTATGCCTTTCAGCGTGCGGGACGATTGGGCCTTTGGGGTTCTTATGTCCGGTGATCAAATCACAGCCACGCTGGTGGTGGATGGCACGCAGTCGTGGTTGGAAGATCTTGTAATAACGAAAGAAAGCGCTGACACGATTAGTCCAGTGAGCGGCGAAAACATTGGGGCGAAACCCGGTGACGAAGTCCCGGACTATCGCCTGGTTAATCAGGACGGCAAAGTCATCCGCATTCATGACTACCGCGGCGAGGCGCTTCTTTTGACTTTCATCTACACGCGTTGCCCGCAGCCCGATCAGTGCACACTAATGAGTAATAACTTTGCGGCCATCGACCAGGAACTGCAAAAACAGCCGGAGCTCTTTGGAAAAACCCACCTACTAAGCATCAGTTTCGATCCGGAATACGATACCCCAAAAGTTTTACGCAGCTACGGGGCCGCTTTCACCGGCAAATATTCAGATGAAAACTTCGCACACTGGGAGTTTGCGTCGGGAACTGCGGACGAAGTGAAGGGTATCGCCCAGTTTTTTGGCATGCGTTACTTTCGCGATGAGCAGTCAGGAACAGATCAGGTCGTCCATTCTTTACGCACGGCGGTGATCGGCCCGGGCAGCAGGATTGTTAAGGTGTATCGCGGGAATGAATGGAAGCCGGATGAAGTTCTGGCAGATCTGAGAGCGGCATTCGCAGATACAAGTGCTGCCGCAGATAAACGCAGATAACACGAACGCAAAGTTAGGCAACGAATAACAGGTTAGCCCCTGCAATAATTCGCACAAACATGGCTCAGAAATATAAAGGCTTGTAAGCAAAACAAGAGCAATTCCGAAACGCACATGAACGCTGCTCGGCGTTGCAGTTTTTCTGTAGTTGGTCGCCGCTGCCCTGAAATTCGGCAGTAAGCCATTGCAGAACCGAGCGCTGTAGCGCCGGATGCTAGAGTCAACTTCACTGATGACCATAGCAATACCTGGTTTCCTTGAAATACCGGGCTTAGCAAGAAAACAGCAGCGGTTTTTCCGGTTAATCCAGGGCCTCGTTCTGCAACTTGCTTTAATCCTCAGGTTGACTCTAGCATCCGGCGCTACCGCGCTCGGTTCTGTAACATGTCTATTATCAAGTTGGATGTGGCATGCGGCCTCTACTGCTCACGTTTTCAGGTTGAGTCGCTCCCTGGACTCCTTATCCGCCGATTTCATTGGCTCTCCTATCATTCGTCAAACTGAACGGCACCGTCTGAAGTTCTTTTTCATCCATGTCTATCGGTCTAAATTTCTGGCCGCTTTCGCTTACCAAATCTGGCAACGCTTATCAACGGGCCGCACCATCGGATCCCCCACTTTACATTGAAACGCCTCAGCAAAGAGGGCCATATTTGAAAGTGGGCCATTAACGCGGAAGCGGCCAAGCGGGTGCGGGTCAGTAGCCACCCGCAGTCGCGCAGCCTCAGGCCTAATATTCTGCGCCCAGATTTGGGCGTAACCCAGAAAGAATCGCTGCTCAGGCGTGAACCCCGCGATCACGCGTGGACGTGGCTTTCCCTCCAAAGATTTTTGGTACGCAGCATAAGCCACAGCCAGGCCGCCCAAATCCGCGACGGACTCGCCGACAACAAGTTTGCCATTCTGATGCAGTCCCGGCTCAACCTCGTAATCATCAAACTGTTTTACGACGCAATCTGTCCGCGCTTTGAATTTCTTGAAGTCGTCATCAGTCCACCACATTGCGAGATTACCGTTTGCGTCGAATTTGGCGCCCGAGTCGTCGAAGCCGTGCGTCATTTCATGGCCGATGACCACGCCGATGCCTCCGTAATTGAAGGCGTCGTCTGCTTTGGGATCATAAAAAGGTGGCTGAAGAATTCCAGCCGGAAAGACGATCTCGTTTATGGTCGGATTGTAGTAGGCATTGACGGTGGGCGGCGTCATGCCCCACTCAGTCTTGTCCACCGGGCTTCCGATTTTGCCGAGGTTTCGTTTGACATCAAACTGGCGCGCCTTGACCGCGTTGTTATAGAAAGCGCCCTTACCGATTTGCAGCGCTTCATAATTGCGCCACTTGTCGGGGTAACCAATCTTGCGAATAAACGCGTCGAGTTTCGTGATGGCGCGTTTGCGTGTCTCATCGCTCATCCAGCTCAGAGTGGTTAAGTCTGAACGCAGCGCCTCAACCAAGTTTTTTACCATCTCCTGGGCGCGGGCCCTCGCGGCCGGGGAAAAGGTCTTTTCAATATATAGCTGACCTAGCGCTTCGCCCAGTGCCCGATCGGTGCTCGCCACGCAGCGTCTCCACCGCGGCAACATTTCTTTCGTGCCCTGTAGATATTTACCGGAGAAGTTGAAGTCCTCCTGGACGAATTTTGACGAGAGCGTGCTTGCGGTCGAGTTAATGAGATGCCAGCGCAAGTAAGTCTTCCAATCATCCATCGGAATCGACGTTAACAACTTGTCGGCAGCTTTGAAAAAATCAGGCTGGCCGACGTTTATCTTGTCGATAGTGTGCAAACCTACGCCATCGAAGTAATTTCTCCAGTCGAAACGCGGCGTGAGCTCGCTCAACTGCGCTCGATTCATCGGATGATAATTTGCCTCCGGATCGCGACGCTGAACACGCGTTACAGAGTTCTCGGCCAGCTTCGTTTCGATATTCATTACCGTTTGAGCTTCTTCACTCGCGCGCTCCTGACTATCGCCTAACAGCTCAAACATACGGGCAACATGCTTGCTGTATTGTTCGCGGGTCTGCTTAGATTTATCGTCGTCCTTTGTGTAATAGTCGCGGTCGGGTAAGCCCAAACCTCCCTGCACCGCCTGCGCGATTACTGCCTGCGAGTTCTTGAAATCCTGTCCGGCGCCCAACCCGAAAACTGCCGGAATCCGATAGGTGTGAAAACGAGCAATCTCCGCTTGCAGGCCGGATACATCCTTGATGGTTGCGATGCGGTCGAATTCGTCCTGGAGAGGCTTTGCTCCCTCTGCTTCAATTCCCGCCTCGTCCATACAACTGCCGTAGAAGGCCGCAATTTTTTGCTCGTTCGTTCCCCGCCGCAGGCCCTTTTTCTTTACCATCGAATCCAAAATTCCATGGAGTACTTCGAGGTTGCCTTCGTCCAGAACTTCAAAACGACCCCAGCGTGAAAATGCAGGTGGGACAGGATTGCGCGCGATCCAGCCACCATTAGCGTACTGAAAGAAATTGGCACACGCTGATACGCTCGTGTCCATATTGGAAGGATCGAAGCCCCTGTTATCTGACGCGTCAATCGTAGGCACAAACAGCGCAAGCGCTTGAGGCCTGGCCGCGTGGCCTGTGCGATTTCCGAAAAGTGCAAGCGCAAAAACTATCGCGAGAAAAGCAGCAGTGATCGTTATTGACTTTCGCATCAATAGAGTCCTCCGACGTATTAATTTATCAAAGCAGTAAGCGACCTTAAGAAGAGGGGCCGCGCCGATTCAGGGAAACTCAAGGGGGGAGCTTAGCTCAAACCTTTGATCTTCTTTATCTCTTCTGTCAAGACCGGAACCGCCTCAAAAAGATCACCCACGATTCCATAGTCGGCGATATCGAAAATAGGTGCCTCGGGATCTTTGTTTATTGCGACGATGGTTCCGGAGTTTTTCATGCCGACGAGGTGCTGAATAGCACCTGAGATTCCCAGGGCAACGTAAAGCTTTGGCGCAACGGTCTGGCCTGATGATCCAATTTGGCGATCTATTGGCAACCACTCCGCGTCACAAATTGGACGCGAAGCTGCCAGATCACCGCCGAGGGCTTGTGCAAGCTTTTCCGCAAGCGCCAGGTTGTCCTTGCTCTTAATGCCGCGGCCGACAGCGACAATGATGTCTGCCTTGCTCAGATCCACTGCTTGTTTGACTTCCTGGAAAGGTGGTTCCGGTGTCATGCGAATGTCACCCACGTCGACGGCGATTGTCTCTATCGCAGCGCCGCTTCCCTTTGCCGCCTGATCCGGTCTGTAAGCTCCCGATTGGAACGTCGCAAACACCGGGGCCCCTCCATCTGAAACAACATCAGCGTCAAGCTTGCCGAGAAAAATGCGACGAGTGAAAGTAATGGCGCTACCCAATACCTGTACTCGAATACAATCGCTAATCAGAGATTTCCCAAAGCGTGCTGCCAGCTTGGGCGCGTAGTCGCGCACGAGATAAGTGTGAGGCATTATGACTAACTGCGGATCGAGCTGCCGGACGATCCGTTCCATGGCGTCGCTGTATCCGTCCGGCGTGTAGTCAGCAAGACTGGCATTTGTAGCGACCAGAACTTTCGCCAAATCGTAGGGGGAAATCTCCTGCGCCAGGGCCTTCACATCGGATCCAAGAAGAACCGCGCTGATTGTTTGGTGCAGTGAAGACGCAAGGCTTTGCGCTGCGACAATTGCCTCGAGAGACGTCTTGTTCAGTACGCCATTGCGATGTTCTATGAAAACTAAGATGCCACGGCTCATTTAGCGAATGTCTTCCCGTAAATTCGTCTGCCCCCTGGATTCGTCTTCCGCTGCACCCCTTTGTTTCCTGGGGTTTCATAGCTGCTTAAATTACGCGGGCTTCGGCATGTAGCTTTTGCGCCAACTCGACAGCGCCGGCCTTCGCGTCACCATTCCCGAGGAGTTGGGTTTGTTTAGTCTTTTGCGGCAAATAAACACGCTCAATATGCTGATGCGACGGGCGCTCAACAATTCCAGCAGCCGGCGCAACTTCCTTTATCTCTTTTTTCTTGGCCGCCATGATGCCCTTCAAAGTCGCATACCGAATCTGGCTAATGCCAGACTGAATCGTGAGCAAGGCAGGCATGGCCATCGAGTACCATTGATACCAGCCGCTTTCCAATTCACGCTTGACGCGAAGCTTCTCGGCCGATGCGTCAACTTCGATGACGATTGTGGCGTGTGGCAGTCCGAGCAGGTCGGCGAGGATGACGCCGGTTTGCCCGTAGCCGTAATCGTCAGACTGTAAGCCCGTCATAATCAGATCGGGCTTCTCATCACGAATGGCTTCTGCCAACGCGCTTGCTGTCGCGTAAGGGGAAAGATGTCCAAGATTGTCGCCGAGGACGTGAATTGCGCGGTCAGCGCCGCGCGCGAGCGCATCTTTGATGACACTCTTCACGCGTTGCGGACCCATCGAACAAACGATTACCTCGCCGGTCAGCTTTTCCCTGACCCGCAGAGCTTCTTCCAGTGCATACCCATCTGACTCGCTAACTTCAAACGACAGATCTGATTCTTCAATCCAGGTCTGTTCTTTGTTAATCCGCAGAATCGCGTCCCGGTTGGCGACTTGCTTCATCAAGACGATGATTTTCATAACTAAAGCACTCAGCACTCAGCAATAAGGATTCAGCAACTCCGATCAGGACAAATGCTCGGCTGATTGCTGAATGC
>JALYXE010000597.1 GCA_030947265.1 Acidobacteriota bacterium | reverse complement strand
CCATTCAGCACGGCAGTAGTGCGCAAACCAGTCGGATCCGACCCCGCAACTTCTGGTTCAGTCATCGCAAAACAAGAACGTATCTCTCCTGCAGCGAGTGGGCGGAGGTATTGCTCTTTCTGTTCCGCTGTAGCGGCAATGAGCAACAACTCCGCGTTGCCCGCATCCGGAGCGGCGTTGCCGAAGAGGCGGGGCGCGATGACGGATCTTCCGATGATTTCATTAACAAGCGCCTGTCCTATATAACCGATTCCCATGCCACCCCACTCACGCGGCAGATTTGGCGCCCAAAGGCCCAGCGCCTTCACCTTCGCTTGTAAGTCGCTCACGAGATCAGTCGGCAGACCTTCATGCTCGACCATCCTGCTTTCGTTCGGATAAACATATTGCTCCATGAACGCTGCAACATCTTGCCGCGTGGTTTCCAGTGCGGGTGAAATACTGAAGTCAATCATTTAATGAACCCTTTGGGGAGCCAGTTTCAGTCAGAAAAAACCTGCGGAACTGTCACAATGCGGGATCGCCCGCGTTGAGTGCTAAAACAAACGTTGGCAGAGCAGCGGGATTGTAACTTTAAGACAGCGGGTTAACCAGACTGTCCGCACCATGTATGAGAACGGTGTGCCACGGAACGTCCGGCGGTATTTCCATGCACCGAAACATACTCTGCGGTAACATGCCCGTTACAATTTTCTAATAAGGCCACTATAGAAGGAGGGTTCCCCAATGAAAGCCTTGAGCTTGCTGCTTTCGTTCGCTTTAATCACAGGCTTTGCCGTCGCCCAACGGCGGCCCACCATTTTTCCACCCGGCAGAATTGTTGATCTTTCCTACCCATTCGATTCTGCGACGGTCTATTGGCCCACGGCTCAATCATTTCAGCTGGAAAAAGATTTTGAGGGTATCACTGACAAGGGCTACTTCTATTCAGCCTACAAATATTCTGCCGCGGAACATGGTGGAACGCACATCGATGCCCCCGTCCATTTCGCCAAAGGTCGAAACACAGTGGATGAGATTCCGCTCGACCAATTAATGGGGCGCGCAATCGTGGTGGATGTCACAAGGCAATGCGACGCCAATCGTGATTACCTCATCACTGAGGGCGACTTTAAGGATTGGGAGCAACGAAATGGAAAGATCGCAACGGGCACCATTGTGCTGCTGCGCACCGGCTTCGGAAAGTTTTACCCGGATCGTAAAAGATACCTGGGAACGAATGAACGCGGGGCGGCGGCGGTCGCAAACCTCCATTTCCCCGGTTTGCATCCCGACGCTGCTCGCTGGCTAACCGAAAATCGAAAGATCAAAGCCATCGGTCTGGATACCGCAAGCATCGACTACGGACAATCGACGCTTTTTGAAAGTCATCGCACTTTATTCGCCAGGAACATTCCCGCGTTCGAAAACCTCGCCAATCTGGATAAACTTCCCGAAACAGGATTCTTTGTGATTGCTCTGCCGATGAAGATCAAAGGCGGCAGTGGTGGTCCCTTGCGAACCGTTGCCATCATTCCGGATCGAAAATAGTCAAGTGGTTTTCGGCGCCAATATTGATTGGTTTCCAATTCGTCTTTCCTTCGCCGTGGCCAGCGCAGCAACCTTGATTGCCCTGGTGGCGGGCTCCGCATTGGCCTGGCTGCTGGCGCGCAAACGCTTCCCCGGGCGCAACATGGTTGATTCAGTTATCACGCTGCCTCTAGTGTTGCCGCCTACCGTTCTTGGTTATTACCTTCTTGTTTTACTGGGGACGCGTTCATCGCTGGGCGGGTTTCTTTACCATCGGCTTGGCATCCGTCTCACATTTACGGTGGGCGCGGCTATCATTGCGGCTACGATTCATGCGCTTCCACTGGTTACAAAAAGTCTTCGAGCCGCGTTCGAAGCCGTGGACACCGAACTCGAAGCCGCCGCACGAACCCTGGGTCTCGGTAGTCGTCTGATCTTTTTTCGCGTAACTCTGCCGCTCGCATCACGCGGCGTGCTCGCGGCGACCGCTCTGGCTTTTGCGCGAGCACTAGGCGACTTTGGCGTCACGATCATGATTGCCGGAAACATTCCCGGCAGGACCCAAACTGCTTCCGTTGCGATTTACGACGCGGTTCAGGCGGGACGTGATAACGAAGCATTGACCCTGGCCGTGATCGTGTCTCTAATTGCCGTCGTGATGCTCTATTTCATAAACCGCTTTGGCAGGTTGAGATGGTAGACCCGTGATCCCGCCAGAACTGGAAGCAGGTGGACGCCCAAAGATATGTATTGTGATGTGGTTCTTAACCCGGCGAACCCTGGTCGATGTGGCCTTGGCTAATGCTCAGGCGGCACCATGCGCTCCGCAGCCACACGAAGGACCTCATGCACCTGTCTGTCCCAATAGGCCCACACGTGACCGCCGGGTAATTGCCGATACTCGTGGACCACTCTTCGCTCCAAAAGAATGTTAACAAAATCGCGATTGGACTCCAGCCAGGGGTCATCTGTGCCACAGTCAAGGTAAAAATATGGAAGCAGCGGTGCCCGCTCCCGGGGAAACTCACGCGCAAGGCGCTGCAAGTCATTTGCCTTCCTCGTAGGGCTGTTGGGCTCACCAAAGATCTCATTTATCGATGAGTCGTCATTGCGTAAGTTCGCGTCAAGAGCACCACTCATGGATGCCGCAAGCGTGAAAGTCTCCGGATGCTTGAGTCCAAACTTCAGCGCGCCATAGCCCCCCATCGAGTTCCCGGCGACGGCGCGGCCGCGACGGTCCTGAATGGTGCGGTAGCGGCTGTCGACATCCGATATTAATTCGTACAGGAAGTAGGTTTCGTACTGGTCCGAAGTAATGCTGGCGCTATCCGTGTACCAGCCGTTGCCACCTTCAGGTGTGATTATGATTAACTGGTAATCCGAGGCATACTGGATCAGAGTCGTTTGTTTAAGCCACGAATTGTAGTGTTCTCTCCAGCCATGCAAAAGATATAGAACTGGATACCGGGTTCCTCGAGAGGTAATCAGACGGTACCCGTGCGGAAGCACTACGCTGTAAGGCATGCCCTTGCCGAGGAGATGGCTGTTGAACTGAACGACTTCGACGTGAACGGGAGACTCGAGATAATAGTAGTAACCGATCAAGGCAATGAGCAGGGCAAGCAGTAGCAGGACCAGCCGAACGTGTCTCATCACATCTTTGTTTTGCATGCTTTTCAACTGAACGTCTCCTCGCCACGTCGATACCAGCGTCAGGCGGTTAGACACGTAGACACAAAGCTACAAGTCGCTAACCTCAACTGCATTTGACATGGCGGAAGACTGAGCGTCAAGAACAATTCTTTACGACCGCTGTGGTTCGGATCCCTGTCCGCCGCGTACACGAGCCACAGAGCCTGAATCCTTTCCGTTGCTCTTCGCAAAAGACAAAGCCGCTGCCCGATTGAGCAGCGGCAAAAGCTCGAAATAATTTTGCCTCCAAAATTTCGACAGACAAGAATGTCCGTCCTACCCCAGGAAGCCTCGAAATTGCGCCTCGCTCGCGGAGTATCCTGGAAACACCGCCTGTAGGTTCGAAGTTCGCAGATGCTTTCGGGCAATCTCCCCAAAGACGTCGCGAAAGTCGGTGGTCAAAGCCAAATCTCGCCCTTCATAAAGTTGGTCACTCTTTAGTCCTGGCCACGGACCATAGACTTTCCCGCCGCGGACGCTATTGCCAACCACGAACATTGCGTTGGCGTGGCCGTGGTCCGTTCCGCGATTGCCGTTTTCTTTGACTGTGCGGCCAAACTCCGACATAGTCAGAATCACCACATCATCCATTCGCTGGCCCAGATCCGTGTAAAGCGCCGCGATGCCATTGCTGAACTGTTGTAATAAATTGCCCAGTTGTCCACGCGAGCTTCCCTCGTTAACGTGGGTGTCCCAACCGCCAATATCGGTGAACGCCACTTCAAGACCCACGCCAGCCTTGATCAACTGCGCGATCTGTAACAACGAATTGCCAAAAGGTGTGCGCGGATACTGCGCGCCGTTCTGAGGTTGATACTGCGACGGATTAACTTTCTTAAGGTAGTTAACCGCCTCAAAAGTTTCTCTCCCTGTTCCCCCCAGCAC
>JALYXE010000586.1 GCA_030947265.1 Acidobacteriota bacterium | reverse complement strand
CTTTAAACCCCATTCGGTGGCCTTCGCAATTTCGAAACCAACGCCCAGGCTCGGCGTCGTGACTTCGGCGACCAGGCAGTCCGCTTCTTTCAGCCACGCCAGGTCGCGATCATGAATCGCGCGATCGTCCTTAGCTTCGCCGAGCGATGTTAGTTGTGCGTCGGCGACATGCTCAGTGAGCACGGTGCCAAATGGCCGGAGTAGTTCGACCAATTCGAGATAGAGCGCCACATCTTCGCGCCCGCCACGAATCGCACCTGCAAAATAGATTTTCATCTTGCTCCGTAGTAAGTCTTATCTTTCTTGCCGGGCCTTGAGGCTGCGGCTCTGCCGCTTTCCAGTGCCGTAAGGCTTGCCTTACCGGCGAGCCCGTTTTTATGGATCCTGCGCGACGCTAAGCCTCGCGCGGGATCTTAAGTGGGGCCCGAACGGAAAGCCAGAGGCTTTCCGCACTGCGCGGCGGCAAAGCCGCAATGATAACCGGAATCCTAACTCAAAACCTGCGGCTGTTAGTGTTCGGTTTGCTGTTGGGCGTATCAGTAAGTTATGCGCAAGTGACTACGCCGACACCCGCGCCTTCGCCCTCGCCTCAGGATTTGCAAGTGCCGGAAATCGCGCCCGAGTTTCATCCGACCCAGAAGCCTTTGCCCGAACTGGGTCGCGTCGGCGTCGACATGGATCGCCAGAAACCGCTTTCCCTTCGCGAGGCACTGGCGATGGCTCTGGAAAATAATAAGGACATCGAAGTTGCACGACACAACGTGAAGATTGCTGAGTTTGATCTTAAGGGAGCGCGCGGTGCTTACGACCCGCGCATAAGCTCTTCTTCTTATTACGAACGGATCGAGAGCCCGATTTCAAGTTTTCTCAGCGGCGGTTCAAACGGCGCACTTAAGCAAACGGATTTCACCGGCACCGCCCGACTGGAAGGTCTGTCGCCGACACTTGGCGGCAACTACCACCTCGATTTTTCGTCAATTAGATCGACGACGAACAATCAGTTTACCGCGCTCAACCCGCAGTATCCCACTGCTTTGACCTTCAGCTACACCCAACCTCTGGTTCGAGGTTTACGCTTTGACAACAATCGCAGACTGATTGAGATCGCCAAGAAGAATCTGTCGCTGACAGATGTCCAATTTCGCCAACGGGCTATCGAAACCATTACCAGCGTTCAGCGCGCATACTGGGATCTGGTCTTCGCGCTAAGAAATTTGCAAGTGCAGAAGGACGCCCTACGGGATTCCGGAACGCAGCTGGAACACAATAAGCGTATGGTTTCCGAAGGTGCGTTGGCACCCATCGACGTCGTAGCGGCGGAGGCTCAGGTGGCAGGTTTCGAGCAAAGCCTTTTCAGCTCCCTGGAAGAAGTGGCCCGATCCGAGAACAATTTGAAGAACCTTATCGCGGAAAACCGTCAGGCAGAACTTTGGAATCTGGCAATCGTTCCTACTGATTCGGTGGATCTTGTGACGCCTGACATTTCATTGCCCGAAGCATTAAAGGCGGCAATGGACAACAGACCAGAGTTGCAACAGTCGAACCTGGCTCAAGACGTTAATCAGATCGATCAGAAGTACTTTCGAGAGCAGACTAAGCCTGCGATCGATCTCCTCGGCAGCTACGGCATGGTTGGTTTGGCGGGCTCGATCAATGGTTCTGGTAACAATCCCTTCACTGCTTCGAGCGCACAACTGCGCGAGCGCGTTGATCTGCTATCGCGCCTTAACGGACTCGATCCTTTGCCCGCTCAGCCGCCACAGACTATCTCCCCGAATTTGCTCGGGGGTTTTAACCAGTCTATTCAGAATCTATTAGTTAACCGTTACACTAATTTTCGGGTGGGCGTGCAAATTAATCTGCCACTCCGAAACCGCACGGCGCAAGCGCAGCTGGGCCGGTCACTTGTCGAAGGGCGACGCCTCGCAACGCAGCGCGAACAACTGGAACAGTCGATTCAGGTTGACGTAAGAAATGCGCTGCAAGTTGTGCGCAGCGCCGAGGCGCGTTTGTATGCAGGGGGTATCGCGCGGCAGGCAGGTGAGCAACAGTACCAAAGCGAGCAAAGAAAACTTGATGCCGGACAATCAACGGTCTTCCTGGTGCTGGAGCGGCAAACGGCCTTGACTACCGCACGCGGCAATGAGCTACGGGCTCAAACCGATCTCAACAAAGCCATTGCTGATCTACAGCGGGCAACTGGTAATGCGCTCACTACTCACAACATCGTCGTGCGTATGCGTTGATTGTGACGCAACTGTTAGTTTGCGCGGCCAGAGTACAATTGGACCTACCGCACGTTGTTAACCGCAAACTAACAGTTTGCGTTACAAGCTTGCGACAAACTAAAGTTTGTCGGACAAGCATGTTGCTGCAATCTCCGAAGGCCCCCCAATGGACGAAAAACAGTTTCTGGAAACCTGGGATATTCACAATCGTATCAACCTTTATCTTCTTGATGCAGTTGAGCCGGCGGCGTTATCCAGCCTGTCAGCCTCGAAAGGGCGAAACGTTGGCGAGCAGTTTGGCCACATCCACAACGTGCGCTTGATGTGGCTAAAAGCCGCGGCCCCTGAGCTGTTAACGGGTTTGGTCAAAATAGAAAAGGGACAGGCGCTTGAAAAGAAACTTCTGCATAAGTCGCTTACGGATTCGGCCGGGGCGATCAAACTACTACTCGGTCAGGCCCTGCCTGGAGGTAGCAAGGTCAAGGGTTTCAAACCTCACGCGATTGCTTTCCTCGGCTACCTCATTTCTCATGAATCTCATCATCGTGGCCAGATAATCCTATCGCTAAAACAGTCGGGTAAGGTTTTGGATAAGAAGATTCTCTACGGAATATGGGAATGGGGCGTGAGGTGACAATCCGACCGGAACGCTCGCTATAACACTTTCTCGAGGATTAAAAATATTCCGTAGCAGGCCACCAGGATAAGAAGCGTCGCAATGATGTACCAGAGAAGCAATTTTGTATGGCAAGCTGGGCAGCGGGTCCTGGCCCAACTCACCCGTCTGCCACACATCGGACACTTCATATGCTTATCCTGGATCGCGTTGGGAGAATAACCGCACAGGCAATGAGTTTTGTGCGTCGCGGAAATCACTTTAGCACACCACATCAACCTCGTCTGTTTTTCAATTCAAACTGAAGTAGGTCCTAGTTTGAACTAATCTCTGTGGGTTCTCTGTGTTCTCTGTGACTCTGTGGTGAATCCTTATTAGCGATTGCTCACCACAGAGTCACCGAGAGCACGGAGGTTACACAGAGAAAGCTGAAATTGGGACACCATCCAAACTGAACCAGCGAACCCGAGATCATATTTCAGGAGGTAAAACGGCCAGCGTGACTAAAGTCTTGGCTTTTGAGCTCAATGGTGTCAGGGCTTACCCTGCTTCATACGCATTACAAGCCATAAGGGCCAATGATCTGATAATCCAATCTTCCGGTTTATTCCGTAGCTTGTGTCGTCGAGATTTCTGAGCCATATCCAGTCCAGCTTCAAATCGACAGAAACAAATAAAACCTTTCGAAAAAAGGTCGGTTGGTCATCAAAGGGAGTATGAAAACTTTCGGTTGTGAAGAGTTTGAATGTTTTGGCGACGGCTTCCCGCTCCCATGTGTTGAGATCGCCGACAACAATTGCCGGCATCTCCTTGCGATAGTGAGCCAGATGATTGAGCGGGGCTTTCATCTGTACCAGCTTTTGGTCGATGGGGATCCGTGAGTCGGAGTGGACGGAATAAACTCGAAGGCTCGTCTGCCCAATTCTGAGAGTTGCTCCGACCGCGACTCTTCGCCTGCGTCCCGGGCCTTCATAGGGCAAAACTATACGGTGAACATCCGTAAGCGGGTAAAAGCTCAACAGCACGACACCCGTTTCTTCTTCCGTCTCGGATTTTGCGGCGGGAGGTGCGGCCCAGGCGTAATACATGCCCAACTCCTCCGCCAAAAACTTTACTGTATTTTGGTTTCCGGTTCGCGCTTTGTGCCGGTCGACTTCTTGTAACCCTATGATTGAAGCACCGCCGATTTCCGAGTCGTTCTTTAGAAGTTGAGCGAGTTTGCGAAGATCTTCACCACTGCGCCAGCGGATGTTGTATGAAACAACTTTGATGTTCCCTGGTGATTGCGCGACTGAACGAATTTTTGATGCATGTCCGATTTCGAGCAGTTGGGAATCTGAGTCCGGCGGCGTGTTCACAGGCGCTTCGATTGGACGTGTCTGACCGGACTGCGAAGGGTCAGTCGAAAAAGGCAGCGCCAAGCCAACTGTCAGTATCAGCAGGAAAAGTTTTTGCACGCTCAATCCAATCCTTGTAACGAAAATGCTACCACCCCACGCGGTCTACCAGCGCTGGGGCCCCGATTAGTTTGCGCATTTCGGTTTCCAACCAATAGGCGGCGGCGGCGCGGCTGGCGTGCGGCACGGATGTGCCTGAACCGAGTACGATGAGCTGCATATGGTTCGAGGGACCTTTTCAGTAGGAGGCTACAAACGCGTGACTCGAGAGTCAAACCGCCGCTCCATGGTTGAGACGGCGGGCTTGTCCGGCAATCCGGGAGATGGGACAAGTCCGGCCTCTAGACGAAATTCATTTTCCAGAGCAGCAGGAAGCGCATGATCAAACTTGACCCAAAGCGCTGTATTAGTTAAATCTCAAGTCGTAATGAGCGACTCAGAAATCAAACTGGATGTTTTGGCGGTTTTTTCGCATCCCGATGACGCGGAGCTATCTGTGTCGGGCACGTTGCTCAAATTAAAGTCTCTCGGGTATCGCACGGGTGTGTTGGATATGACTCGCGGTGAGATGGGCACTCGTGGCACGCCGGAGATTCGTGACGCAGAATCGGTCGAGGCCGCACGGATCATGAAACTGGATGTGCGGCTCAACCTTGGGCAACCCGATGGGCACATCTGGCTGACCGAGGAAGCGCGTACGGCAGTCGTCCGAGTCATACGTTCGCATCAGCCAAATGTGTTGCTCACCACGCATTGGGACGATCCTCATCCGGATCATGCCAACACGTGCCGTATCGTACGTGAGGCGGCGCGGCTCGCCACAATGGCGCGCTACGACGAGGAAGGGAATCAAAAGCCTGTGCATATGCCGGCACTCATGCACTCGCTTTTTTCCCGCCATGTGGTGCCGTCATTCACTGTCGATGTATCTGATTTTGTTGATGAGAAAATGGCCGCAATCAAAGCCCACGAGTCGCAGTTTTTCCGGCCCGACTCAAAAGAACCGTCCACCCGAATTAGCGAACAAGGCTTCCTGGATCAAATCGAATACCGCATGCGTTACTTTGGTTCGCTTATCGGAGTCATTGCCGGCGAGCCATTCTACGTACGCGAAGCATTGAATGTTGATGACCCCGTTGCGTTGTTGACGAGGTCTATGAACATCTACTCCTGATTAGTACGCCAAACTTTGTAAGAGCGGGGGCATGCCTCTCCTAACCCCGAAGAGCGGGGGCATGCCCACCTTCCTAACCCCGAGACTAATTGAATTGAAGTTTAGCCCTTGAATTGAGAGGCACCCAAGCTAAAGGAAATGATCAAGTCAGAAAGCCTCTGGGTTGGGAAGAAACTATGAAAGCCGGGTCTCCCCGGAGTGGTCTAAAATGTTGGTGAAAAGCCAACGAAACGAGCTTACCCGAGAGGGATGGCCCAAGACCATAAACACCGAAAGGAGACCCGTGA
>JALYXE010000583.1 GCA_030947265.1 Acidobacteriota bacterium | reverse complement strand
TAATTTGCCCGCAGACTCCTACTGGTTCTCGCAAAGTGTAATTAAACATTTGCCCCGGAACCGGAATCGTTTCTCCTTCGATCTTAGTGGCCCAACCAGCGAAGTATTCAAAGTTTTCCGCGACCTGTGGCAAATCAACGTAGGCTGATTCCTTAATCGGTTTGCCATTGTCGGCAGTCTCCAGCGCTGCCAATTCTTTGCTGTGTTGTTCAATCAACTGCGAAAGCTTGTAAAGCATGCGTCCGCGATCGCGGGCGCTGATCTTCGACCATTTACCCTCGAAAGCATGCCGTGCTGCAATGACAGCCTTATCGATATCCGCTTTGTCAGCTTCCGCTACTTCGGCTAGTATCTCGCCCGTTGCCGGATTCGGCGTAGTGAATGTTTTTCCGGACTCAGCGTCGATCCATTGCCCATCGATGAAGAGCTGGTATTGACGCGGCGTATTTGTTTCTACGGCTTGCACTGATGACATTAGTACTCCCTGGAATTCCACACGTTAAAATGTTTAGCCGAGGAGGCCGCCCTCGTCGGCCGGCCCGCCCGCCACTGGACGATAATGCTGGAAAGTTAATTAACTCAAAAATCAGTTGTGCCGGCCAGCAATTGCCTCAGCACGTAGGGAAGAATCCCCCCGTGCTGGTAATAATCGATTTCAATCGGAGTATCGATGCGGAGCGCAACCACAACTTCTTCATTCTTACCCGAAGTTCGATGAATAACGAGCGTAAGATCCTTTTGCGGTCTAACGCCGTCTTCCAGTCCGATCACATCGAAGGTCTCGCTGCCATCGAGTCCCAGCGAAGCAGCATTTGTTCCTTCCTTGAATTGACAAGGCAACACTCCCATGCCGACGAGGTTGCTGCGGTGAATTCGTTCAAAGCTCTGCGCGATGACAGCCTTCACGCCAAGCAGGCGGGTTCCCTTTGCCGCCCAATCGCGCGAGCTGCCGGTCCCATACTCCTGTCCGGCAATAACGACGAGTGGCATGCCTTCCTGCTGATACTTCATCGCGGCATCGTAGATACTCATACGTTCGCCATCCGGCTGGTGAATCGTTACTCCGCCTTCAACACCGGGAACCATCAGGTTTTTGATGCGTACATTCGCGAAGGTACCACGCACCATAACTTCGTGATTGCCGCGACGCGACCCGTAGCTATTGAAGTCTTCAATACTGACGCCCTTCTCTTGAAGGTACCTGCCCGCAGGTGAGCTGGCTTTGATCGCGCCCGCCGGGCTGATGTGATCTGTAGTAACAGAGTCCCCAAAGATAGCAAGCGGGCGAGCGCCATTAACATTACACCACTCTCCCACAACATTACTGAAGCCTTCAAAGTAGGGCGGCTCCTGAATGTATGTTGACTGAGGGTCCCATTCATAAACATTCCCAGTGCTGGTTGGAATCTCGTTCCAAAGAGGATTTTGTTCTGCAAAGTTGCTATACAACCTTCGATATGTTTCAGGGTCGAAGGCGGAACGGAGTAGCTCGTTGATCTCCTGAAGATTTGGCCAAATCTCGTGTAGATAAACGTCTTTACCGTTACTACCTTTGCCCAGTGAATCCCTGGAAAGATCAATATCAACTCGTCCGGCAATTGCGAAAGCAACCACCAACGGCGGACTCATCAGGAAATTTGCTTTTATGCTCTGGTGAACACGCGCTTCAAAGTTGCGATTACCGGACAGGACGCTGGCCGCGATCAAATCGTGGTCGGTCAAAACTTGTTCGATATTAGGATCGAGAGGACCCGAGTTACCTATGCAGGTAGTACAGCCGTAGCCCACTAAATTGAAGCCAAGTCGATCCAGGTACTCTTGTAACCCGGCTTTCTGAAGATACTCGGTTACCACTCGCGAGCCGGGCGCAAGTGAATTTTTGACCGACGAACGAACTTTTAGGCCGCGCGCTACTGCTTTTTTCGCAAGCAGGCCGGCCGCGAGCATCACGCTTGGATTAGAAGTGTTGGTGCAGGATGTAATAGCGGCGATCAAAACATCACCGTGGCCCAGATCAACCTCAGCATGGGGAAATTCTTCCGGATGAACTTCATCAAGGCGGTCCGGCGTGGGACGATTGTTGATCATTTCGGTCTCGGTCCAGACACTCGTGTTTTGCGCGGTGACGACGTTCCCTGCGGCGACCGGAACAGTTTCGGCCCGTTGCTCCCCACCACCACCGATCGCTGCCTTGGCGATGTCAATGGTGCCTATTCGCGTGAAATATCGGGCTCCGACCTCCTCAGCCGATTTCCCATACCCTCCATCGCTTACCGGTTTTTGCAAAAGCTCAAGAAACTGAGTTTTTAAGTTTGATAGTTCAATCCGATCCTGTGGTCGCTTGGGACCAGCGACGCTGGGAGAAATTGAGGCGAGATCGAGATCGAGGACCACACTGTACGAGCACTGTCCCTGTTTCGGAATGCCAAATATCTCCTGGGCTTTGTAATAGTTGCGCACCGCATCTACATGTTCGTTAGTGCGGCCTGTGGCTTTCAAGTAAGTGCACGTCTCCTCATCCACGGGAAAGAAGCCCATTGTCGCTCCATACTCGGGAGCCATGTTCGCAATGGTGGCTCGATCAGTAACCGAGAGGCTGGCAGCGCCGTCACCGTGAAACTCTACAAATTTTCCCACGACCTTGGCCTGGCGCAACATCTCCGTAACGCGAAGCACAAGGTCCGTAGCCGTGACCCCATCGCGCAAGCTGCCCGACATATGAACGCCAACCACGTCGGGTGTCAGAAAGTAAACCGGCTGGCCCAACATCGCCGCTTCGGCTTCAATGCCGCCCACGCCCCAGCCAACAATCCCCAAACCATTGATCATGGTGGTGTGTGAATCAGTGCCCACGAGCGTATCGGGATAGTAAAAAGTGCTGCGCTCCCAGACGCTCTTTGCCAGAAACTCAAGATTGACCTGGTGACAGATACCAATGCCTGGAGG
>JALYXE010000572.1 GCA_030947265.1 Acidobacteriota bacterium | reverse complement strand
GCATTCAGGTTCCCTCAGCGTTCGCTGTAAAAGTTTCCCGCGCGCAAAACGTCGAGGGCTCGTTTTATCGCTGTGCTTGCTGAGTGTCTGCTGTATCGCTCTGGCGAGCGTTTCGAGAGCTAAGCTCACGACTGAAGGGCCAAGACTTCAGAGCTGGAGCCGAGAATTCCTGATGCCTGGTGCGTCGCCCCAGGCTCCTGATCTCGACTACTCTAATTTTAAGCACACCAGCACGCGTCACGCGTCGCTGGCCTGCACCACATGTCATGAACGTACTGGAGATAATTCTGCGACACCACGATTTCCGGGACATAAAGCGTGTACCAGTTGCCACCTGGCGCAGTTCGTCACTCCCAGTGTTCCCATGTGCGTAATTTGTCATGCGGATGTTAATAGCTCGAACCCGCCGTTGAAGAGTTTTGCTCCCAAATTTAGAGAAAGCTTCAATGTAAAATTTGATCATGCCCAACACATGACTGGGTCCGCGCGGCCGCAGAATGGCTGCTCCGCGTGTCACAGTCGGCTCGGCGGGCGGTCAAGCGCTCTTGGCATCCCTGCTGGTATTTCAGCTCACAACCAGTGCTATACGTGTCACACGCCGAGCAGCAAATCTTCGGCGGGCCGAGAGATTGCTTCGTGTGGGGTTTGTCACGACCAAAGACCTTTCTCTCGAATCTCGACGAACGCACGCTCCTTTCGCTTCGCTTTCAGCCACGGAAAACACAGTAACGCACAACGGTTGACCTGCGCCGATTGCCACTCCCCATCTGCTGGACTACCCCAATCTCGCCAGGTAAGTTCTCCCACGGCCATTGAGCATTTTCCAGCCGCGCGAGGAATGACGTGTCTCACATGTCACAACGGCAAGCGTTCATTCGGGGGAGACCTGGCATTTAGGGACTGCAGGCGCTGCCATACGGGCGGCAGTTTCCGCATGCCCATGTGAGGCGCGAGCGGCATCGGTGCTCTAAATTTGGTATTGGTTCAGTTTACCCAGTTGAACTGCGATTGGGGCGGCCCGAGCGTTATACTGAGCGCAAGCACTCAAACTGGATCAGTCGCCTAAAATTTGACACGTTGAGGATCGCTCTTTAAGATTGCTGTGCTTTGATTCCCTCCCCAGGCGGCTTTATGACACTTCGGCGCAAACTATACCTTTGAGGTGGACTCGATGAGAAAACTATTGATTGTGATCGCGGCGCTCGCTTGCCTTGCCGTAATCGTTGTTGCTCGTAGTAATTCAGCTTTAACTGTGACGCAAGATATTCCGAAGGAGAGCAAGGAGCAACCGAAGCTTGTCACTTTAGGCAAGGACAGCCAATCAGACAAGTATGGTGAGGCTGCCTTCAATCATGAGAACCATACAACCAAGAACTACAGCGTCGACGGCAAGAGTGTCTTGTCGTGCGTAGAGTGTCATCACACGGATCAGCCTGCTTCAGCATTGCAGCCGCCCTTAAAGACTTCCGAAAGAGATAAGCCCCTGACTGCCGCATTAATAGCTGCTGCCGACGCGAAACCAGTCAAGATGTGTCGAGCGTGCCACCTGCAAGCCGGCGACGATAGCGCGCCGCTTCCTGCTGTCACTTACGCGGGCAAGACGACTCCTACGAAACTTACTAACGAAGTGGCCTATCACACAAACTGCAACGTCTGCCACGATAAGGCGCTAGCTGCCCAACCCGCGTTGAAAGGCAAAATTCCGGGAACAAACGACTGCCTGAACTGCCACAAGCCCGTAAGCTGATCTCTTCGGGCAGGAGGCAAAGAGCGGGGGCAAGCCCGCCTTCCTAACCCCGAGCCTCTCTAACTTGAAATATCTTTATGAGCTGTGGAGTTGCCAGACAGCGGGGGCATGCCCCCTTCCTCGCCACGAGATTTCTTTTGTGTTGAGAGCTCGCTAACTAAGCTGTCTTAAAGTTGATCTCAGGGTTAGGAAGGGGGCATGCCCCCGCTTTTTTCTTAGCAACTCCCCGCTTCTTCTTGAAGCAACTCATTGACGGAGAGCCAACAGTGACGCGCCCCACTGCCTCTTGTCTTTGACGTGTTGTACGTGGCAGGAAACGCAGTTTGG
>JALYXE010000553.1 GCA_030947265.1 Acidobacteriota bacterium | reverse complement strand
GTATAGGATTATTGTCAGTCTTCATTGTGCGAAGTCTGGCCACCAGCTTTGCGCCTTCCCAATAAGGCACCTGGCTGTCGTTAAGTGACACCTTTACCAGCATCGCTGGATAATTTTTGCGGCCAACATTGTCATATGGCGAATACTGCTTCATGTAATCGTAAGCAAGCTTCTCGTTAGGGTTGCCCCACTCGATGTACTCGCTGGTCGTCAACGGCAATGAGGCGTCGAGCATCGTATTGAGCACGTCGACAAAAGGCACCTGTGCCACGACCGCCTTGAAAAGATCGGGACGCATGTTAACAACCGCACCCATTAACAGCCCGCCGGCGCTGCCACCCTGGATAACCAATCGGTCACTCGCCGTGTATTTGTTCTTGATCAGATATTCGGCGGACGCGATAAAGTCAGTGAAGGTATTCATCTTCTTCATCATTCTACCTTCCTGACGCCAGTCTTCCCCGAGCTCACCGCCGCCGCGAATATGCGCAATGACGTAAACCACGCCCCGATCAAGCAGGCTAAGCCTGTTTGAATTGAAACTCGGAGCAATTGAAAACCCATATGATCCGTAGCCGTAGAGCAGCAGCGGCGCTGAGCCGTCCAGCCTGGTTTCTTTGCGGTAGACCACCGACAACGGAATCTTCGTGCCGTCAGAAGCAATCGCAAATAGACGCTCAGACTTGTAATTGGCCTTGTTGAAGCCGCCCGGTACTTCCGTTTCTTTCAGGAGGGTGGACTTGCGCGTGTTCATGTCGTAATCAAAGACAGAACTCGGGGTGACGAGCGACTGGTAGTTGTAACGCACGACGGGTGTCGAGAATTCCCGGTTCTGGGCCACCGAGGCTGAGTAAACCGGCTCTGGGAATGCGATACGATGGTTCTTGTTTGTTTTAAAATCGTGTATCTCGATCTTCTGCAAACCCTTTTCCCATTCTGACAGGACCAGGTGATCGGCAAAAAGATTGATGTCCTCAACTTTCACTTCCGGTCGATGGGCAATTAGCTCTTTCCAGTTCTGCTGAGCGGGGTCGGAGACCGGCGCCGTCACAACGCGAAAGTTTTTCGCGCCCTTGTTTGTGCGAATGTAGAAGAGATCGCCACGGTGGTCGACGTCATACTCGTGATCGGCTTCGCGCGGACTAATAATTTTCAATTCGGCTGTAGGCATGCTGGCGGGAAGATAGCGATACTCGGTTGAGGTCTTGCTCTCAGACCCAACAAAGATAATCGCCTTGTCTCTTGACCGGCCGGCAACCACATCGAAAAGTTCATCCTTCTCTTCAAAGATCAAATCGGGCTTTTCACTCCCCAGAAGATGACGGAAGAACTTGTCGGATCGTTTGGTGACTGCATCCTCTGTTGTAAAGAAAATTGTTTTATTGTCTGTCGCCCAGGCCACCTGACCCGCACGCTCGAAGGTTTCCGGCAAAAGCTGCCCGGTTGGCAAGTCTTTGATTTGGAGTTTGTATTGGCGGTAGCCGGTAGTGTCGGTCGAATAGGCCAGCAGGTTTCCGTCATCGCTCGGAACAAACGCGCCGATGCTGAAGAATTTCAAGCCTTTCGCTAGTTCGTTCTGATCAAGCACGATCACTTCAGCAGCCTGAAGACTCCCCTTCTTTCGGCAGTAAATCGGATATTGTTTACCCTGCTCGGTCCGCGTGTAATAAAAATAACTGCCCCAACGATAGGGCACAGCCACGTCGGTCTCTTTAATGTGCCCGACCATCTCCTGGTAGAGTTTTTCCTGTAGCGGGGCGGTAGATTTCATCATCGCCTCAGCATAGGAATTCTCAGCTTCCAGATGCGCGATCACTGCCGGGTTTGATTTCTCGCGCAGCCAAAAGTAGTCATCGACCAGGGTTTCGTTATGGATTTTTGTAATCTTAGTTTTCTTTTCTGTCATAGGTGGTTGAGGCTTGGTCGCGTTTCCATTGGATTGCGCAAAGCTGGCGCTGTTAAGCGTCAGGAGAGTCAGGAAAGTAAATAAACATGAGACAAGTAACGGAGTTTCTCGGAGTCGTTTCATATGAGACCTTTGTTCAGAAAGTTAATGCGCAAACTTGACTGGAAGGCCGACACTTGCGCCTGCTGAAAGTCAATGTTTGTGGAACATAAATCTGTTTTCGCTAACGGCGCACGGCCGTCAATCATGGACCGTTCAACCGCGCGGCGGGTCACCCCAACCCGATGCTTTAAATTTGCCGTCTTCTACTATGCAGGGCACAGTTGGATCACCGTTTGAAAAGGAAAACATCTCAGCCCGCCGCGCCAGATCATTTTGCGCATCGTAGTCCGTGAATGAAATGGCTTTGGAGTTGTAATAATCTCTGGCCTGCTCGCAATATGGACATCCCGGTTTTGTGTAGATAACAAGTGCCAAATTAGTTCGCCTCCGTGTGCGGCTAGTTTAGCAATTTATACGCAAAGATGAGAAGCGGCCCTAAAGGCGACTGATTATACTGTAGCGCAAACTGTTAGTTTGCGTGCGGCCCGGTGATGCTTGCATGCTACCTGGTCTTGTAGCGCAAACTTTTAGTTTGCGGGCAACGAAGTTAAGCGCCCTGAAACTGTCATGTTGTTTTCTGCTGCCGAGCAGTTATACTGCCGCGGATGAATGGACCTGAACTTGAAACGAGCGAGCTCTCTCAAGTCGAAAACGATCTGCTCGACCCTTACGATCAGCTCGTCACTATTGAAGTGTTGGGCCGGCGAGTAGAGGTGCCGGAGAAGAACCGGCTGCTTCGCTGTTTCCAGTTTCTCTCGCTGAGAACGATTTCCTATGGCGACTTTTGTTGGAATGGTGAGTGCACAAATTGCCAGGTCTGGTATCACACCGAGGGACAAACCAACGATAAGGATAAGCCAGGCCTTGCTTGTCGTATGGAAGTGATTGAGGGAATGGTGATTACTTCAATTAGCCAATTTATCAAGCTCGAGGGGATAACGAAGTAGGGCAGACATTCCCGTCTGTCTCCGCTAAAAAAGGGACAGTAGGACAGACATTCCTGTCTGTCCCCAAAAAAAAGGACAGGCAGGAATGCCTGTTCTACCGTGAGATTAGTTTCTGCGAGCGCGCCTTCTATCTTGATGATAATCGCGCGCGTCACCCCGCCGGTCACGCTTGTCAACTCGCAAATCTCTCTTATCGACGCGAATTTCATGTGTGTCGCTCTTGATTTCCGTGCGATCAGCACGCAACTCCGCTTTGGATGCGCCTTCGCGTTTATCCTCGCGGTAGTCGCGCACGTCGCCGCGACGATCTTTAGCATCACCTCGAATGTCACGGCGGTCACTGCGGATATCTTTCGTGTCCGCTTTGATGTCTTTACGGTCGGTGCGCAGATCGCGTCGCGCCCGCGGGCCGACATTCCCCGGAACGGCACCCGAACTATTCCCTTGACTTGTGTGGGCTGTCACGGCCCCCGCGATGCTAAACACCGCAGTCAGCAGTAAGCAGTTCAGTAAAAGTGTTTTCCTCATTTTATCTTCCTCCAACTCAGAGTTTCTGGTCCAGTTATTTGGACCAGGGTTCGTCGAGTTCAGCGAAACCTGGAAGAGGAGCACACTCCACCCCGGGAAACGCCGCGATAGCGTTCCGGTGGAATCGTCTGGGTTTCGCTCAGGTAAACCCCTTGCCAAAGTTTAGACGCGGCTACAGTAGCGATAGACGGAATTTCTCCGAAGCTGTCGTGCCGAACTTTTGCTTGCCATTGGGTAATCTGAAAGGGTCTGGGAAGATAAACAACGCGCCCGAGACGGAGATAGCGAAAAACTGAAGTTTGTCGAACCTGGAATCAATACTTCGGCACACTGGGGTCAACCTCATTGGACCAGGCGGTGATGCCGCCCTTGAGGTTCAGGAGGTTGCCGGCAAAACCAGAACGCTTCAGCGCTTCAATGGCCTTGGCACTACGGCCTCCCATCTTGCAGTGCACAACGGTTTCACGTTGAGGATCAATCTCCGACATTCGGTTTAAAACCTGAGCCAGCGGAATGTGAATTGAATTCGGCAGCTTCGCCACTGCGACTTCATTCGCTTCGCGCACGTCAACTATCTGAATGTCTTCGCCATTATCCAGACGCTGCTTGAGTTCGGTCGCGGTAATTTCCGGCATCTGCTGTTGACTGGCTTCGTTCATCAGTCCTCCCGATAAAGTATTCAAACATGTTAATTGGTGATTCGATATTCTATCCATGCGCAGACCCCATGGACAAGCGTCTTCCTTGAAAGCGCTGCTCGGTTCTGTCAGTGCCACGCATCCATGGGCGCACTGGCTTTCTCAAATTTGGCACTGGACTTTGGACATTGGACATCGGACGTCGGACTTTGCCGACTCGAGCCCTTCTGATTCACGAGTATCATGGGCTACACTTTTGCGATGAGATAATTCCATTTCTTGAGGTCCACCAGAGTATGCGTTTTGAGTTTTATCACTCCGGCCTTGATGCCGTACCGAAGCTCGCCGTTGATGGCACCGTTTCAAACAGCATCCACTTTTCCCATTGGGAAGGAAACTTGACACCGGCGGAGGTGAAAGCTGACACGTCCACCGAAATTGCTTTGAACCTCGTCGCCTCTCCAAACAGAAATGAATTGACTCGCGGCGTTGAACTGGTCACTAACAACCATTTCGATACCGACGGTGTCCTTTCTGTTTGGACCGTTCTCACTGGGGCACGGGGGCTTGAACTCAGCGAGAAGTTAATTCCCGCGGCGGAAGCCGGCGACTTTTCCGAATTCACAAACGAGACGGCGATCCGCGCTAGCATTGCCATTCAAGGTTCGGATCAACCCAATCCGGGTGAGGAATCCGGCTCGCCCCTGGCTTGTTATCTTGCGGGCACAAATGTTGACGACGAAGCCAGGACCTACGATCTGGTGCTGCCTGAAGTCGAACGTCTTCTAACCAGGGTTGGTGATTATGAGCACTTGTGGCGTAGCGCCTGGGAGAAGATCGCAAAGGCGTTGGAGAGTTTCGAGCGCGGCGCCAGTAAAGTCCAGGAGTTTACAGACTCAGGTTTTTCATTAATTACCCTGGCGCGCGATGTATTTAGCCCGACGGGGTTCAATCCCACGCGTCATGCGGCGCCTTACACGGCAATTTCGCGTTACGCTAAAGGCCGGCTCTTTGTGATCACAACTCCGCTCAAGGACGGTTGGGCTTATCGAATTGACTACCCTTACTATTCCTGGGCAGAAACAATAATTAGACCGCGCATCATACGCCGCGATTTTTCACAACTCCTGCCTGAACTCAATCAACTTGAGCGCAAAGGCGCCGGCATATGGAAGTTGGATAACAGTGAAATGACTTCGGCGGTGAAGTTTGTGGGTAGTGAAGGAACGCTCGCCGCGTCCAGGCTAAAGCCGGACGAGGTCGCAAAGATTCTTACTGAGGTACTGTCATTGCACATACCCGCGGTAGTTAGTGTTTAACCGAGAGCTGATCGATAGTGCCGTAGGCCCGCGATGTTTATGGCATTGGTGGTGGGACCACAATTTTTGCCGAGCCCATTTATGGGCGACCGATAAGTATTACCTGCCCACGGAGCTTGTGTTTTCTATTAATCCCAACCCAGTTTATAAACCTTGCGGCCTGGGCAGCTGCGCGACGCATACCAATGCATGACGTTGTGATTATTGGCGCCGGCCCGGCGGGCCTTTCGGCAGCCCTGTGGTGTGACGAACTGGGCCTCGATACGCTCGTGCTTGAGCAAAACACGGAGATTGGCGGGCAACTTCTTTCCGTCCATAACCCGATTGAGAATTACCCGGGCGTGAGCGCAAGCAACGGCCGCGACTTTCTCGAGCCCTTCTCAGCGCGAGTCAGCGAGGCTGACTTTGATCTCTGGACCGACGTTGATATCGATAATGTTGATTTGAAAGCAAAACGAGTCGTATTACGAAGCGGCGAAGAGTTGCAGGCGATCTCGATTATCATTGCCACAGGCGTGAGACGCAGGCAACTCGGCATTCCCGGTGAAAAAGAATTTGCCGGCCACGGCATCATTGAATCACCCACCAGAGATCGCGAAAAATTCGCCGGCAAAGATGTTTGCGTTGTTGGTGGCGGCGACGCAGCAGCTGAAAATGCTCTTCTGTTAGCGGAAGTCTGTCCCACCGTCACACTTGTGCATCGGAATAAAAGGTTGAAGGCGCGCCCTGGCTTTATTAGTCAATTGCAAAGTCAGCATTGCATAACCATCTTTCCCGAAGCGCTGGTTACCAGACTTCTAGGGAACGAGAATCTGGAAGCAGTTGAAATACTTCGAAAAGATGCGCTGAAGCCTTTTCAGATGGCTGTGCGAGGTGTGGCTATTCGCATAGGCGTTAGCCCGAATACAGAAATATTCGCTGGGCAGTTACAGTTAGACGCGCAAGGTTATGTTGTCGTAACGAGTCAACACGAAACCAGCGTGGCGAATACATTTGCGATTGGCGACGTAGCCAATCGCCTTGCGCCTACGATCAGCGGCGCGACCGGCGCCGGGGCCACGGCGGCAAAGGTGATTGCCTCGCGTTTGAGTGGTCGTTAATGATCGAGCATTGCGTGAACGAAATAGATTCCGGGGTTCCCAGCCGGGCAGCCCGGCAGGGGTGGTGGTATGGATGAATGGAATAACCGACAGTCTGATTCCTTATACCGATGCTCACATCGCCGCGTATCCCATCGAATATATCGCGGGGATTGATCTGTACAACGCCGGAGAGTTTCATGCGGCGCACGATGTGTGGGAAGAACGGTGGATGGGCGAGGTAGGCGCGCAGGAAAAACTTTTCCTGCAAGCGATGATTCAATCGGCGGTGGCCTTCCATCATCTGGAGATCGGCCGGCCGGGTGCGGCTCGCCAGATGTATCAGAGGGCAAAGGAGAAGTTTGCGCGTTTAGGGACAAATGTTTTCATGTCTCTTGACCTCGCCAACTATCAATTGCAACTCGACACTGCGCTCTCGTGGCTCTTGAGTGTTCCTGATCCGCGCCAGCTAACCCAGCCGAACTTTCAACCACCTAAGATTGCGCTGCTGGCTGAAATCATGAAATACGATTAGGAGCATTCTTTGTTGGCTGTCCTTAATCAGATAAGAATGCTGCTACTCGCTTCATGGCTGGGAGCGGCGATACTCTTCAGCGCGGTCGTCGCTCCGAATGCGTTTCGGGTGTTAAGAGCCTTCGGTCTAGCCCACGGTCTATCTAACGCGAATGAGATCGCCGGCACTATCGTTACCCTCACGCTTTCAATCATTAATACAAGCGGCTTTATCCTGGGTTTGCTGTTGGTCATCAGTGCGTTTGCCGTCGGGCGAAGTTATCGGCAACGGCTGTTCGTACTTGAGATCGTTATGCTGCTGATCCTTTCGATTACGACAGGACTGGGGGAGTGGGTAATCGCTGCCAAAATGCGAGCGTTGCGCGCGGCAATGCGGTTGCCAATTGATCAAGTGGCGCTCAACGATCCGAATCGTATAGCATTTGCGGCACTGCACGGGTATTCTGTCGCGGCGCTTGGTATTGCTATGATTGCCGCTTTGATTTCTTTCTTTGTTGTCGCGAATCGCGTCAAGTTGAATTGAGAAAAAGGGAAGGCCTGGTTTGGAAGTCATTGAACAGATGGAGGAGTGGAAAAAACGTTACGCCGCCTGGCAAAAGGATCGAGCTGCGTCTGCCGGAAATGAGCGGGGTCCCCGGCCAGGCAGCCAGGCTGGGGTGCTTGATGACGTGGGCGACTCTTATCAGTTCGTGAAGAATCGGCGCGCGCCCTTTTCGCCGGCCCGACGCGCTTTGCCAATGCTTAACCTCGCCCTCGTCTCTTCAGCTGGGGCCTTCATCGATGGCACAGATCCTTTCGACACCCATACGGCGACGGGAGATTTCAGCTTTCGCGAGATTCCGGCCCAAATTGAACCTGAAGACTTGCGTTTCGCGGCGCGAGGTTACAATCCTGCCGCCGTTGAGGCCGACAGCAACTCACTATTGCCGCTAGCACGCCTTTTCGAATTTGAGAGCAATGGAATCATTGGTCAACTCAATCCCGTCTTTTGGAGTTTTGCCGGATTCATTCCTGACGCCGGCAGGTTGGTTGAAGACATGGTGCTACGCCTCGTTGAACGCGTCGAGCGATACGAAGTGCAAGCGGCGTTGTTAATTCCCGCTTCGCGGCTGTGCCATCAATCCGTATCACTGATTGCTCGCGCTCTTGAGCAGGCGGATATCCCTACGATGACTCTGGCTGTCGTTCAGGAGGTGGTGGAAAGCGTTCGGCCGCCCCGCGCGGCGCTGTACGAGGGAGAACTCGGTAGCGTGGCCGGACTCCCAAATTGGCCCGAGCACCAGCGGCGCGTTCTCGATGAAGCGCTCCGCTTAATCGAGCCCATGGACCAACCAGGAATTCGCAAGCTCGTAGTTCAGTTGGAGAGCGAGGTAGAAGTGGCACGAGGCGAAAGGTAACTGGCAGTCAGTCGATCAACTTTTTCCTTCAGCACATGCCGAGCCAATGACAAAAGCCAGGCAGATCTCTCTTTTTCTCACAGCCTTGATTGGTTTGATTGTTCTTTATCTCCTGTTTTGGCCCATTCCAATATCACCTCAGGCATGGACTCCGCCCGTTGCGCCACCCCTCGACCCTAAATTAGGCGGGCAGTATCAACAAAACTCTCGGCTAACTGGAGTCGAGCGCCTTTCAATAGTAGAAGGTGGAACCGGCTTCGCTCCAGAAGATGTCGCGCTTGATAACCAGGGTCGCATCTATGCAGGCATCGATGACGGCCGCATCATGCGTTTAGAAGCTGACGGTACACATCCGGAAGTTTTTTCCAACACGCACGGCCGCCCGCTGGGATTGGTCTTCGACTTAACCGGCAACTTGATTGTTGCTGATGCGATTAAGGGATTGTTATCTGTTGGTCGCGACGGTTCGGTGGCCGTGTTAACTACGGAAGCAGATGGGGTGCCTTTCGGGTGCCCTAACGACCTCGACGTCGCAGCTGACGGAACTATTTACTTCACCGACGCTTCCACGAGATTCCCCTTATCAAACTATGTGGCAGACTTGATCGAACACCTGGGCACTGGGCGCCTCCTCAGCTTTGATCCGAAAACCAGAACAACGCGCACCTTATTGAAGGACCTTTGTTTTGCAAACGGTGTCGCTGTCAGTCCGGATCAATCGTTTGTGCTGGTTGTAGAGACCGGCTCTTACCGGGTATACCGCCTGTGGTTGAGTGGACCTGCAAAACACGGTCAAGCCGAGATCTTCATAGATAATCTACCCGGATTTCCTGACGGCATTTCGTCAAACGGGCGAGACAAATTCTGGCTGGCTCTGGTCAATCCCCGCGACGAAGCTCTGGACAAGCTGGGACCTCATCCATTCCTCAGAAAAATGGTTTTTCGTTTGCCGCGGTTCCTTCAACCTGCCCCGAAGCGGTACGGCTTCGTGCTGGGCTTAGACCTCAATGGACACGTGGTAGAAAACCTTCAGGATGGTTCACAAGAGTGTTACGCCCGCGTCGCGAATGTCATCGAGCGTCAAGGCGCGCTCTATCTGGGAAGCATTGGCGAAAGCGCTGTCGGACGTTACCGCCTTCCCTCACCAATTGAACCATCAAGGTAAAACACCTTCCAGACGCTCATCCGATTTCTGTCTCACGCCTGAACAGGCGAATGCTGGAATAGCTGAATAGCTGAATAGCTGAATACCTACTACACACTGGATACTTGGTTACCAATCCGTCTTTCCGAACAACCAGCCAAATAAAACGCCTGTCAGACGTCTTGACGGTTTAGTGGATAGTCGGTATGCACTCTGGCCGGGCGCAAGCCGAGCCGGGTCGTGTTCGTAACCCTTTCTATTCTCGCGTTTAAGGACACGAACACATTTCCGTGATAATGGCACAGCCATTGATTACAAATATGGCGAATAGAGCCGAATTAACGACTATACACCGCCAACCTGACAGGCGAATTACGGACTCGGTGCCCCGGAAAATAACGATCATGATTAATTTACTATCGGCAGCCACCTCCACTCCGAAGCATGCATTCAAGACTACAGACCTCACCAGTTCTCTTATGCACAAACTTTCGCCCGAGCTCATTAACACGCTGAACTCCCTGGGCGTCGATCAAAGGTATTCGGTGGTGGACAACTATCCTGAGTTTTTGTCGGGCAACCCAAAGCATTCCGAAAGCTCTACCACCGAGCTCGGCGTAGGAGCTACGAAGCGTTGTATCGAGGAATGGCAGGGCGACCCGTCGCGAATTGGCTTGCTCATTGCCGCCACGAATACACCGGACCAAATGCTCCCGTGTCTGGCTTCCGAAGTAATGGGAAAGACGCACGGACTTTTATCTCGATCAATTCGAACAGTCAGCATGCAAGCTCAGGGTTGTTCGGTGTTGTTGAAATCTATTGAGGTGGCTCAATGGTATCTCGCCGCAAATCCCGGCCAGTTAGCAATGGTGCTGATGGCTGAAGCACACACTCGCTACGCGGCGCCGCTCTTGCGCGATGAATATTACGGTTTTCGTGAACTTGTGAAACTAAGAAAGGAACAGAAACTCGATGAAACCCAGTTTGAGCAAAAAAGGCTGGATACCACCTTCGTCGTTCAGTCAATGCTATTTGGCGATGGTGCCGTGGCCTTGCTCGTAGGAAACGATGAAGGGAAACCGTCCTTTGGACCAATCTCCCACTTAACCAATGATCAGCCTGATGATGAAAACCTTCTCACCATGACCAGTAACAGTTCGCATCCGTTTCTAAAGGGAAAGCCACAATACTTTATGCGACCGACCGTGCCCGCCCGGGGCGCACATTACGCGGTTACTACAGTGAAGAAAGTCCTCGAACACCCTGACTCCCCGGTTTCAAGCCTGGGACAAGTGGACGATTGCCTCATTCACACCGGCAGCAAAAAGATACTTGACGGCGTCTGCTCGCAACTACAGCTCGAAACCGATTCCATGAAGGTGCAGGGCTCGTACGAGGTTTTAAAAAACTACGGCAACCTGTCGAGTGCCTCAACCGGATTCATGCTCGCCAAAAAAGACGACTGGAAAGGTCCTGCGATGATTGTAGGCTTCGGCGTCGGATTTACGGCCAGCGCCGGAATCATGGATTACGCCTAGACCTCGTTGGCGGGGCTTTTCTTATACATCGGCATTTTCCAGCGCCGGCTGGTTAGCCAGAATGCTTGTGATCGTTTGGTTTATTTGGGAAAAGTCGAACGGCTTACCGATAATACCGTTGACGAGGTGCTCCTCTCCTGCCGGAGCCACTGTGCCCGTTCCATAACCAGTAACAAGCACGATATTCATTTGCGGCCAGCGCTTGCGAATCTCTCGCGTAGTCTCCCAACCATCCATCTCGGGCATCGCCAGATCAGTAAACACCAGGTCACAATTGTTTCCCGCCAACATCTGCAAAGCATTCTCTCCACTTTCAGCAAGCAGCACACGATGGCCCATCACTTCCAGCATCTCCGCTAACGTCTCTCGCACCGCGGACTCGTCATCAATGACAAGGATCGAAAGCGACGGCACTTCGGTATTTTCGACGGGTGCCGCAGCCACTGTTGCGCTTGCGTCGGTAGCCGGTAGATCGATGGTAAAGACCGTGCCCGCTCCGGGTTCCGAGGTCACACTTATTAGTCCTTCATGCCGTTCTATGATGCTATAACTTACGGAGAGCCCGAGGCCCGTCCCTTGCGCACCTTTGGTAGTAAAGAATGGGTCAAAGATTTTTTGCCTCACGTCCTCCGGCATTCCTGTGCCTGTGTCAGCAAATTGCAGACGCAGCCGAGCACCTTCCCTCGCGCAACCCAGGGATAACTTGCCGCCTGTAGGCATCGCGTCAACCGCATTGACAATTAAATTGACAAAAACTTCCCGCAGTTCGGAAGCACTGCCAAACGTGTGCTGCCCGCTCTCGGCATTAAGCGTCACTTCATAATCGAGACCACGTAATCGTGCTTCGTTTTGCCAGCGCGTACGAGTAATTTCGACGGCATCGTTTAGCAAGCTTGAAACATCCAGCATCTCAAATTCCTTAGCAGGCGATTTGCGAGCAAATGTTTGAATACGACGTACGGTAGCGGCCGCGTCTTCCGCGGCTGTTTGAAGAATTTCAAGGTTACGCACCAGGGCTTCATCCTGCGTTTGGCGGCGCAGGAGTTGAGCGCGGCCCAGAATTGCGGCCAGCGAGTTGTTAAAG
>JALYXE010000433.1 GCA_030947265.1 Acidobacteriota bacterium | reverse complement strand
GGCTTTTACGTTCTCACCTCTAACTCAGACCTTTCTTTTTCTCCGCAGCGGCTCGCTTTTGTAATCCCTTGGCCCAACGTTCCAGCGTTGGCTGTAAGGGTTTGAAAAGCCGGGCGCGGAACGAGTGCTTCTTTTCATTCCACGCTTTGAGTTGTTTCTCGGTATAGACCCTTACCGCTGGCTCCAGCTGACCCTTCTTAAGCGAATGCTTTAACGTGAAATGGTAGTGCTGCCCGACGAGGGAAAAAACTGTCGCAGTAAGGTTGCCCTTGAAAGAGAGACGCGGAATTATGCGTTTGTGTACCGGCTTATTACCGGGTAGCAGCACACCGACGGCTACTTCAAACCAGGCTCCTTTAGGGCCCTGGCGTGGATGATAGAGTCCCGGCAGCTCCGAAGCTTGAATGGTGTTCTTAAGCCGAGGATCTGAGATGAACTCAACTAACCTGATGCGCTCCAGCCCACGAGTGTGCTCACGTGGCAAGCTGTCGAACGCATCCTCGATGTGAATGATCGTATTTGCTGGCAGTTTTCTGTCAGACTGATTTTCAATTTTAATAGCCACAGAGCAAAACCTCTCTAAAACCGTGTTCATAAAAAAAAGGATTTGCCACTCTAAGGTGTCGCCACAAACTGGGTCAAGCCGACTCGCCGCCGTACCTGGCAAGCTGAATAGCAAATCCCGAGCTGCACATCCATTCTTGGTCAAGACGGAGAAGCACCCTTTAACGCGCTCTCTAGACGCAGAAGTTTCGTTGAATCTCACAGGGAACAGCTACAGCCCTTGGGTCTGATAATATATATTATGTAGCAAGCTTTGCCTGATAGGTGGGATAGTTGCTCGATTTATGAAGCATACGTCTTTGACCAAAAAATCTGAGGTAGGCGTAACTGCTGTAGTCTTCCAGGGTGGCGGTCTCGTGATTAACTTTCCACGGCTATCTTTAGTTTGTTAAGTGCGGAGTCCCATTGTCGCGCGATTTCCTCCAGCGAGCGCCTCGCCTCCTGAAGTTGTGTCGGCTCAAACTCCCACTGACGTTCGCGTCCGACTTTGACGTGACGTACCAACCCTGCTTCTGCGAGCACGCGCAGATGTTTCGTGACCCCTTGCCGCGTGATTTCCGTTCCGGAGGTGAGTTGTGCGATAGACGTCGCCCCCCCGGCGCACAGGACGGCGATGAGACGCAGGCGCGTCTCGTCGCCAAGCGCCGCGAAGATCGGCGCTGAATTCCGCAACGCCGAGTTCTTCAGCGGCAGATTCTTCAAACGTGTGCTAGGGCGTGGCGACATGTTTCTCGATGTTTGCCATCTGTTCGTCCCAGCCCGCGCTGTTCATACGAAACGCGTCCAGACGACGCGACGGCGGCACATTGTCAAAGCCGGATTCCACAACGTTCAGCAGTGTGCCACCCTCGACTTCTTTCAGCTCGAACACGACCAGCGTGGTCGGTTCCTGCGAATAGTCAATGGAGGATTCAACTGCGGCCGGATGCCAGCGCCAGGAAAGCAATCGCTCCGGCTCTATGCGTTCGATCAATACGTCCCAAACAACGTGTTCGTACCCGGGATAGGTAATCTGTCCCTGCACACGCTGGCCGGCGGCAAAAGTTTTTCCCTTGAGCGCCACACCAAACCAGTTGCCGAATTCTTCCGGATTCGCCAGCGCGCGCCAGACCCGCGAGCGCGGTGCCTTGAGCAGGATACTTCTTTCAATGCGATCTGTTGACGGGTTCATACGCCACCTCCTGGTTGCATATTAATCCACCGGCTGTTTAAATGCAACCCCTTAGTTGCGTGTCCGTCACCGCGGGCAATGCTGCTTTCAAGTTTCGGTGCCGTCACAGGTCGAGCGTCGGGCAATCGCCAGACACTTTTACGCAGCCAGGCAATCCCGCAAGGGCGAGAGGTTCAACCGCAATCGAGCACTTCTACTTAATTCACCTGTGTAAACAGAAGCGCTCATGGGGCATAATCCTGGCAGGGAGGCTTACGTTGATTGATGTCTAAACAGATGCGAGTTGGGGTGTTGACGGGTGGCGGCGATGCCCCCGGACTGAACCCGGCAATAAAAGGATTGGTGTACCGTAGTTCGGAACTCGGACAAAAGGTTGTTGGCTTGTTCGACGGTTGGAGGAGTTTGCTGAATCCTCTGCCGGAAGTTCTGCCGCTTGACCGCCAAACGGTGCGCCGTTGGGATCGCGATGGTGGAACCAACCTCGGGTCGTCACGAACAAATCCCTTTAAGCAGTCGAACGAAGACGGTGAGTCGCAAGATCGGTCGGAGGAAGTATTGGAAAATATTAAGAAACTCCGACTTGATGCAATCGTTGTTTGCGGCGGCGAAGACACCCTTGGCGTCGCCGCAAGACTCGCGCAAAATGGAATACCGATCGTAGGCATCCCCAAGACAATAGACAAAGATTTGGCCGGCACGGATTACACGCTCGGTTTTGACACCGCACTCCGCAATGTCTCGGAGGTAATTGAACGGTCCCGCACACCTGCTGGTTCACATGGGTGGGTCCAGAT
>JALYXE010000541.1 GCA_030947265.1 Acidobacteriota bacterium | reverse complement strand
TCCAGGAAGTGGCCTTCACTCTGGCTGATGGCATTACTTATGTTGAAGCTGCGCTGCAGGCCGGACTTGAGATTGACGAATTTGCGCCGCGCATCTCATTCTTCTTCAACGCGCACAACAATCTGCTCGAAGAGATTGCCAAGTTTCGCGCGGCGCGACGGCTTTGGGCGCGAATTATGCGCGAGCGCTTTAAAGCGCGCGATCGGCGTTCGCTGATGCTGCGTTTTCACACGCAGACGGCCGGCTCTTCACTAACTGCCCAACAGCCTGAAGTGAATATTGTCCGGACCACGATTCAAGCGCTCGCCGCCGTGCTGGGAGGAACACAATCGCTGCACACCAACGCCATGGACGAAGCGCTGGCCCTGCCCACGGAGGAAGCCGCGCGACTCGCCTTGCGGACGCAACAGGTAATTGCTCACGAATCTGGTGTTGCCGATACAGCTGATCCCCTGGCGGGTGCGTATGCTATTGAGCAACTTACAAACGAGATAGAACAACGTGTCAACAAATACCTGGAAAAGATCGAGGCCGTGGGTGGAATGTTACGGGCCATCGAGACCGGCTACGTGCAGCGGGAGATTCAGGAATCAGCTTATCGCTATCAGCGGGCGATCGAAACCGAGGAAGCGATTGTCGTTGGCATGAATCGTTTCCAAACTAAAGGGGAATCACCTGTACCGACTTTGCGCATCGATCCGGGTATCGAACAACAACAAATCGAACGCCTTCAGGCGTTTCGCAGCCGGCGAGATTCAAAAGCCACGGAAGCGGCACTGGCGCAGTTGGAGGAAACGGCGCGCGGCAACGGAAACCTTCTGCCTCCAATTCTCGAATGCGTTGAGGCTTACGCAACTGTCGGCGAGATCAGCAATCGTTTCAGAAATGTGTGGGGCGAGTATCGTGAGGCCATGACCCTTTAGTCGCCTTGTATTTCGGCTGTGCCGTCTCATGTGCAGTGGCGGCTCCGCCCCACCGGAGAGTTACTCATATTTATCGGGCTGCGCCCCCACATCCGGGGCATTGCCCCAGGATGATAGAGAGAATGTCACGGAAGGTCGCAGAGCTTCCGCACATCCAACGGCATAGCCGAAGAATTTAGCCTGGCGTCGAGCGCAGCCGAACCCTGGGCAACCCGGATTGCAAGGTTGTAAGCAGATGTAAGTGACCTCGAATGACGATCAAGTTATTTGTACTTATCGCCGCGCTCTCGTTCAGCGCTTGCCATGCGCCTCGCGTGCTAACGGTGGATTCCAAGCAGGCTCCGCTCGATGTTCCAAATCCCACAGCGCGCCAAACGGCGCAAGTCTTCGAGAAAACAAATTATCTTTTGTATCTCCCCGACGAATATGGCAAAGGAGAAAAGCGCTGGCCCTTGATTCTCTATCTTCACGGTAGGAGCTTGCGTGGGAACGGCCTTGAGATGCTTAAGAGTTATGGCTTAGCCGCGCTGCTCGAAAGAGACTTTTCGGTTCCCTTTTGTCGTCGTTTCGCCGCAATGCCCCGGTGATCGCTACTGGATGGATGAAGATGACCTACTTGTCCGGCTAATCGATCATGTATCGTCAACCTATGCTGTCGATCCGGAGCGAGTCTATGTCACGGGTCACAGCATGGGCGGCCGCGGCACGTGGTTACTCGCTTATAAGCGGCCGGAAAAGTTTGCCGCAATAATTCCGATGTCTGACGCGCCGATGGATACTGCCTGGGCCAAACAAATTGCGAAAGTGCCGGCTTGGGTGTTCCACGGCACCAAAGACGATCTGGAACCGTTTGAAAGAACTCAGAATTTTGTAGACACTCTGAAGAAATCAGGGGCGGATGTTAAGCTGACACCTTTGCCGGGGAGGGACCATTACATTCTCGACACTTACGAGAACAAAGAGATTTATGATTGGCTGTTGCAACATAAGCGGGCTAAACGCATAGCCGCGCACTAGTTAGCTCGGCTCCTTATTCGCGAAGCGATGGGTAAGAGTTGAACGAGCAGTGCCTCGATGTAATCGATGGCAGTTAAGGAAAAGAACCTGATGACCCTTCAAATCAACCGCCGACTAATACTCGTATCCGTGCTCGCGATTTTGCTCACCATTTGGGAAAGTGGGCCACCGGCGCGGGCCAGGAACCGTCACAACGACATTGCAGTCGTCCAGGCTCCCGCCGGCTGGGTAAGGTACACAGTAAAAGGCGAAGAGTTCTCGGTGTCATTGCCCGTCATGCCGGCTATGACCACTCAAACGGTGCATATTCTTAAGCTGGACAAAGATCGACAGCAGCGGGTCATCGGTGCTTATGCAGACGGTGTAGTCTATGCTATTTATGCGTTCGAAAATCCAAAGCGGAGACAATCACTCGAGGACTTGATCGCCGAGTTGCACAGGGAATCCGAAAACAGAACTCCGAATAAGCTGACCTTAGGCGGTTTTAATGGGAAGGAATATTCATTTCAGTCTCCTGATCGAAGCGGTGTATCTCAGTTCTATATTACAGATCGGCATGTTTATCTGTTCGAGGCTGTGGGTTCTATCTTAGGTAATCCGGATGTCGCGATACCAAAATTC
>JALYXE010000430.1 GCA_030947265.1 Acidobacteriota bacterium | reverse complement strand
AAGAGTAAGAAACTTCCGAGAAACTTCTGGTCGAGCAGATTTCCTCGGCTACGGAGTTGTTTCTTTTCAGAGTTGTCGATCACTATGTTGCCTCAAGTAAGAAGCGTGAACTCGCGAGCCGGGCAGGTCAAAAGGAAACCTGCCCGTCAATGAGCAAATGCGAAACATCAATACGAAAGTTGGCGACAAGATTCACTTCATTGTTAGTCAAATTGAAAAGCAATTCTTTGCTTTTCGGATCTAAGAGGGACGCTCCTTTCTCATCGTATCGCGCAAAGAAGAAGACGGCCTCATCACCGGGCACCTTTGGCGGCACGAAATAGACAAGCGCCCGCCGGTCACCATTTTCATTGGCAATATAAACGTAGCGCTGAAGATCCGCCAGTCGGGCTCCCTTGAAAACAGAATAGACGGCATCCGCGCCAGGTTCCTGTTTCGACAAGGAGCTTAAAGTTACAACGTAGTTGTTTTCGCACGCAGGGCACTGCAATAGGCCATTCCACTTTGCATCAAAGGCAGCGCGCTCGTTCTCGCCCAAATGGTCGTAGTTCATTTCAAGCTGCTTTGCGCGCAGCATGGCGGCGCGAATTGGCGCGCCCGATCTCAGTCGCAACGTGAAGACGAAATCCACGGATCCTTTACTAATCCCCAGGGTATTCTGGTCGGTCTTCACCAGCGCTGGACCGCCAATTCCCATGTTCGTAGGCGGTGAGCCTGCTACTGACTGTATCTGCTTCGCACGACTAATGCGTACTTCCTGCCTGGAAACCCAGGGCGAATCGTTCATTACCCGTTCAATGTCCTTCCGGTCCCATTGCATGAAGTGTTTTCGAGTCCAATTGTCCTGTGCAAACAGCCCACCCGACCACGAGCCCGCCAAGAAAATCAGTAAGATAGCGAAACCAATGCTTCTCATAATCCCCCTCTGGAACTTACTCACTTTTCCGGTCATTTCGCGTCGGTACCAAGCGCCGTCATCTTCTCGCCAGCGGAACTCATTGCGCCGACTGCCCCAGCATTCGTTGGACTCGCAATTTCTCGTCCAAAATGCGTTCCTGCGTAATCTGCTTCTCAAGAGCCTGAAGACGTTTAAACTCAGCCAGTTCTGTTGCGGCAGGGTCTGCTTGTTTCAGACGCGAATGAGCCAGAAATAGTTGATAGTGTGCCTGCGTGTGCGTGGGATTCTTTTCGATTACACGCCGCAAACGTACCACCGCCTCTTCGTAATTGCGCCGCTTAATGGCCAGACGCGCATAGTCGTACAGCACGGGAACATTATCCGGCTCCAAACTTAAAGCATGTTGGAGTGGGGCTTCGGCTTCGTCGAGTCGCCCCTGTTCGACTGCCACATAACCGAGACTCGCCAGCGCGTCCACGTAATCCGGGTGGGTGCCGATGAATTTCTCGAGTAGTTGGCGGGCCACGTCGAAATTGCCGGCCGCACGATGTGCGTAACCGCGCAGGTATTCAATATCCTTGATGCTCGGGTCAAGCGAACTCGCCAAATCAAAATCGTTGGCGGCGGCAATCCACTCCCCTTTGCGATAGCTCGCGTTTGCACGACCGAGCACGTAGGCTACCTGTTTTGGATCAAGTGCTATTGCCTCGCTGTATTCTTTGATCGCTCCCTCCCAAAAACCCGCGCGGAAATATTCGCGACCGAGCAGGTAATGATAATTCGCGTTCTTCGCGTCGCGGTCAATAGCGTGCTTAAACTCTTCCACGGCATTGAGCTGATCGTTGCCGGCGCTGGCGATTAAGGCAAGGCGAAAGTGGGTTTCAGCCGGACCTGGATTGAGGTCCGCCGCTTCTGATAGATAACGCGCAGCGTCGGCGTTGCGGTCCAGATTGTAGAGTGCGACACCGAGATTGTAGAGCACTTCAAAAGTGTGCGGAATCTTCTCGTTGACTTTGGCGTAAAGTCGCGCAGCGCGCTCGTACTGTTGGTTGCGACCCAGCGCTGTTGCCAGGGTAAACAGCGCCTGTGGATCCGAACTTACGGTCTGTTCTATTAAGTCGGCGGCAGCATTGGCTTCGTCGATGCGGTTGGCGCGATAGGCCACATTCAGGAAAGCCAGCGCCAATTGCGGATCGTTCGGCGCCGCGGCGCGCGCGCGCGCAAACTGTTCGGCAGAGTTGGCGAAGTCGCCGGCGTCGGCATACAGCGCGCCGAGATTGTAGTGCGCCTGAAGGTGTGCGGGGTCGAGGGTCAGTACCCGCTCGAATTCCGCGATGGCTTCCGCCGTCTTGCCGCGCCCGGCGTGAAAGCGACCAAGGTTGTTGCGCGCGCTAACGAAGTTTGGGTCCAGCTTGATGGCGATATTGAATTCGCTCAACGCCTGGTCAGCGCTTCCGGAACGATCCAGGACGACGCCCAACAAATTATGAGTGATGGCCGAACGCGGTGCTTCCAATACAGCTCTTCGCGCTGCGCGTTCAGCATCGGGCAGCGCGCCGTTGTTCAGAGCTGCCAGCGCCTTTTCGATTGTTGACTGCACCGCGAGACTCAAGCTTCGGCCATCTGTCTGGGAAGCTCCAGTCGTAGCGTTTGTGGATCGCTGCGTACCCGGGCGCTGCGCGAACACCGTCGAGATAGAAACGGAAAAAAGAAGCACGACCAAAACCAACGCCCGGCGTTGATTGAAGCGCAACAAAGTGTTCTTCTGCGAATGCGAGATCACTTGCCGTCAATCCTTATTTCGTTCTCATTCATCGCGGCACGGAGTTTGTGCGAAATTCAGCATTGAGTTTGTCAACTATTGCAAACTCTCGTGCCGCTTCCTCCGGGCGTCCCAGACGCCGCAGAGCAAGTCCGAGTTGATAGTGCGCGTCCGGTCGATCAGGCTCGAGGTTTGCGGCTCTTGCTAGTGAATCTACGGCCTCCGCAAAATGTTCAGCTAGCGTCAACGCACGTCCCAGCGCCAGGCGGGCCTCGAAATTTTCAGGATCGAGGGCATTTGCGCGCTTCAGCGCCTCGACTGCGTCAGTAATTTTTCCCTGCTTCACCAGGACTGCACCCAGTCCCACTTGACCGTAAACTGATTGCGGATCAATCTTGACCAACTCCTGGTATTCCTTCAGGGCAGCCTGCGAATCGCCTACCGCTTCCAGAGCAGTTCCCAGAAAGAAACGTGCCTGAGCATGCTTTTGCTGCAGGGCCACTGCTGCGCGTAAACTCTTCACCGCACCGCCGTAATCCTTCATCGCATACTGTACGCGGCCTAAATAAAAGTGCGCATCAAAATTTGTGGCATCCAGCGCAACCGCCTGGGCCAAAGCCTCACTTGCTTCCGTATTAGCATTTCGACGGGCTGCCAGAATGATGCCGAGCAGCGTTTGTGCCTCAACAGCTCCGCTGTTAAGCCGTAGTGCGCGCCTCACTTCACTTTCAGCCTCTTTTGGGTTTCCGTCATTAAAGAGTGCCAACGCGTGGAAGTAAGCTGCTTCAACCGAGTCTGCCTGGCGCTGCGTCAGCTCACCAAAAGTCTCTGCGGCGTCTTTCCACCGGGTGAGCTTGATATAAGCCAGTCCAAGATCTTGCCAGGCACCATAAAGTGTCGGGTCACGATGCAAGGCTTCCTGAAAACCGTTGATTGCCGCTTTCATGTCGTTACGATCAGCGGCCAGCAGAGCAGCCACATAAGTCACACGCGGGTCGGCGGGGCGTGCGTCCTGAAGTAAATCCAGTTGGCCCAGTGCCCGTTCGGTGTCGCCCAGCGAGCGATAAGCTGCCAGCAGTTCGAATCTAGCTTCGTACTGGCGAGGGTCAATCTCCAGAGCACGTCTCAAATGAGCCGCCGCCTCCGGGAATTGTCTCGGATCGCCCAGCCGAAGCAGGAAGCGGCCTAATTGGTAGTGTGCGGTGTAGTTCTTTTCGTTGAGTTTCAACGCTGCCTGCTGGGCGGCGATCGCATCCGCAGCTCGGCCCAGCTTCCAAAGGACGTAACCCAGATTGGCTTGATACTCTGCCTCGGTTGGTTTGAGCTTCACAGCTCGCAGCAGATCATCGTAAGCCTCCGCGTAACGACCCAGGCGCATTCTCGCCAAGGAGCGCGCATTCAAGGCTTCGGCATCGTCCGGATTGCTTTTGAGTTTTGCATTAGCTTCAGCTTCGCCACGTTCAGCGCGAGTAGCAGCAGTGCTGAAACGCTCAATGTGTGAGCGCGTCGTTGAAACCACCTGTCCGTACAAGGCTGAGGCGCTGAAAAGAGTAGCTGCGATTAAACAAAGAGATCGCATTATCGGCACATCTGGTGGAAGGTTGGGGATGATCTCGGAAATTCTAACAAAAGACGACCATGCGCGCGAACGCCCGGTCGTCTTTTTGGTTGACAGCCTGGAGCGCAGCCAACCGCTCTGCGGCCTCAGACGTGTTAGGTTGAACTGCAAGGCGCGCGCCTTTGCACGCGGTCCTGTCTAGAACGAAAACTTCACGCTGTACTGGATCACGCGTCCCGGGTACGCATTTCTCTTAATCAGCCCAAACCCTCCCGTGTCGCTGACGTTATTATTCGGAACCGTATAGTTCGGGTGATTGAAAATGTTCAAGAATTGGAATCCCAACTGTGACTTGAACCTTTCGGTTAGCTGCGTGTTCTTCAGCACAGACACATCCGTCGTGTAAATCGCTGGACCTCTGAATGTGTTGCGTCCAAGGTTTCCGAAGCGGATCACGTTCCCGGCGCGATTGGTTACCGAACGCAATAGCGAAGCCGAAGTTGAAAACGCCGCCGGGTTGAGTAACCTTCCGGGCGCGAGATTAGCAAACGGATCTCCAATTAACGTCGGGCGGTTTGCGCCGGCGCAGTTGTCGCACGTTACGCTATAAGGAAGGCCCGAACGCGCGGATACAAGCGGGTTGATTTCCCATCCACCCACAATGGCATTTGCGATGCCACCTTCATTCAGGAAACGTTTTCCCTTCCCGAATGGCAGATCGATAATGGCATTAGCCGATAGCAAATGGCGTACGTCGAGTGACGAATTGCCCCGATCATTGTTTATGTCGAGTGGATTGATCGGACCATTGCGGCTGTTCCGCGAATCGCCCAGACCGTTGAAGATTCCGGTGCTGTTATCGATCGTGTGGCTCCAGGTGTAGGAGATCTGCCCCTGAACGTTGCGCGAATAACGTCTCTGCAGCTGGACCTGCATGCCGTTATAACTTGAAGACGCGCCGTTCGTGTAGATAACAGCACTGCCAAGGGACTGACCCGCGGAGTTGCGCGCATCGCCGGTGCCCCCGCTGCCGATATCGTTCGCGTAAATCAGATTTCGCGAACGATTCGCAACGTAACCAACGTCGATCGAGTAGTCTCGGGCAAACTGATACTGAAGACTCAACTGCCACTGATGAACCGACGCGACCTTCTGCTTGGGATCGACGGCAAAGACGCCGAAATCGCTTGGCAGGTTTGCGGGATCCGGCGGGCTGGGTACGGTAGGCGGTCCGGTAACCATGCTGAAAACAGCGCCGGTGGTGGGAATGCTGAACTGGTCCTTGGAAATACTGTTTGAGAAGGGCACATTCCGAACACCAGGTGGGTAGTCCACACCATCTAACGTGTAAAGCAATCCATACCCGCCGCGAACGACGAGATTCTTTTCCTTGTTCACCGCGTAGGCAAAGCCGATGCGTGGTCCAAAGTTATTCTTGTCAGTCGCAATGATCCGGTCACTGCCGCCGCCAGCGACAATCACCTTTCTCTGCGCGATGTCGTACAAACTGTAACGGCCCTTGGCTTCAGAGAAAGGAAGGAATAGGTCGTAACGAAGCCCGAGGTTGAGTGTTAACCTGTCATTGACCTTCCAATCATCCTGTACAAACAAACCCCACTCCTGCGAGCGCAGGTTGAAGGGACCACCAAAAATCTTCGACTTGGTTACGAGATCCGCCGGCAAGCCAAGCAAAATGTTAGCCTGCGAATTGCCAGTGCCACCATAAGCAATTCCGTCAGGCCTGACAAAGCACGCAGCCGCTGTTCCCGATCCGGCCGGACAGGTCGGGTTCGGTCCCGTTGAAGGGCCTCTGTCGCCATACTGGAATTGGCCTTTGAGTGTACCTGTGCGACCGCCGTCAATAGTGTTCAGTCGCCGCATGCGCAACTCGCCACCAAACTTGGACACGTGACCACCATGAACGATGGTTAGCGAATCGGCAAAGTATGGATTCTTGCTCTTAACCTGGAAGAGACCACCATCACCGGTAAACTCCATGAAGCCATCGTTGAAGTTACCAATCAACGCGCCTCCGGATGCTTCCAGCGAACCGTCATTGGAATTAGGAATACCGATGTCGGTGGCGTAAGTCGGACTTACGCCGCAAGCGCCGCCCACGCCACAGTTGAATATCGAGATTTGGATTTGAGTAATGCCAAACTTGAACTCGTTTAGCATTGTGGGACTGAAAGTATGAGTGTCGGTGATTGCGACTTGCCGGGAATTGCCACGTTCTTCACCGGCGCCAAAACCGGTAGTGGCAATATTTCCGGGTATCAAGTTGGCGCGAACCGTGTTTAGACGCTGATCGGTAAAGCGTCCCGATAAGGAATTGTTGCGGGAGAGCCTATGGTCGATCTTTACTTCGGGATTATTGATTACTTCTTTATTTGCACGCTGAGTGAAGAAATTTGGTCTCGAGCCGCAGCAATCCAGCCTTCCACTTGGATTGAAGATCGTTCTGGTCGGAGGCGCATAAGAGTTCAGGTACTTGCTTCCAACGGAGCTGATCTGACCGGCGGGGATGATGTTGCCCGGGAATGGCAACCCGGTTCGCGGATCCCGAATTGTTGGAAACTCGCTAAAATCTCCCGCCCGGGATTTCACCGTCGGTACTGTGGTGTTCGCTGGAAATGGCAGGCGATTACGGGCGCCACTGAAGTCGAAGAAAAAGAAGGTGCGGTTCTTCACGATAGGTCCGCCGATGGTCCCGCCAAATTCGTTAATCTGCTGCACGGCCTTTCTCAGAGCGGCAACTTCAGCCGGATTTGGATTAGACGTTGACAGCAACTCCGCCAGTTGCGTCTTCAAAGCCGGATGATAAGCGTTAAGTCGCGAACTCTGTCCGTAGTAATACAGAGAACCGTGAAACTGATTTGTCCCAGACTGGATGGTTGCGGTGATAACGGCGCCCGCAGCTCTGCCAACCTCGGCCGGTGGAACACTGGTTGTGACTTTGAACTCGGCGATGGCGTCAGGATTGGGGAAGGTTCCGATCGTGCCAAACTGTGGCTCGTTGTTATCTACACCGTCGAGAGAGAAATTGTTGTTCGTCGCTCTCTGACCGTTCGCCGAAATCGCAGCGCCGCCGGAACGATTGAAGCGAGATGATTCAGAACTGCCGTTCTCATTACTGGAACCGGGACCACCGCTACCTGCACGAGGATCGCCATTGTTGAAAGAACGAGCTTCTGGCCCACCGCCCAGGCCTACGTTGTTGGCGCGCGCAACGCCCGGCGTCAAAGTCGCAAGCTGGGTAAAGTTGGCGCCCTGAAAGCGGCAGCTCTGTAACCTGACGCCCTGTTATTACAGTGCCTCGGTCGCTCGTCTCCGTTTCCACCAGCGGAGCTTCGGCGGTGACAGTAACCTGACCAGTGACATTGCCCGGAGTTAGCGTCAAGTCTATCCTCAACCTATCCTGAGTTTGCACCGTGACATTCTCTTGCGTGACTGTTTGAAATCCAGGCTTAGTGGCGCTGATTTTGTAAATACCAATATCCAGCAACGGCAACTGGTAGTTGCCCGAGTCATCGCTGGTCGCCTCTCGCGTGGCTCCAGTATCGACTCTTGTCGCAGTGATGGTGGCGTCCTTCACGGCTGCGCCATTACTATCGCTAACGATGCCCACAATATCGGCCTTATTG
>JALYXE010000427.1 GCA_030947265.1 Acidobacteriota bacterium | reverse complement strand
CCTTTGTAATGCTTAGGATTTCTGACGCAATATTTCAAGTTGATGCGGGCCAAGTTGCGGTTGTTTTCGAAATAATCGGTATATCGATCACGGAAATGGGGATCAAAGCCCATGTAAGAGTAGTGTGCGAAAAACAGAGGACCGCCACTTCCCACGCCGACGTCCAATTTGATCCCTTCGTAAACGCGCCCACTGAGATAGTGCTCACCGTTCTCAGAGCTGGACCAGGCTTTGCGATAGTCGATAGCAGCTTTTGATTTCCCGGCCCAGCCGGAGTAATAAACGTCCGGAGGGACGGAGTGGGTAGGAGAAGCGATCGCTAATAGGTACACGATCATGGCCTCGTTGAAACCTGTAAGCCGATGATTGATGTGCCAAGAGAAATCGGGCGACCAATGCCAGAACAAGGCGTCACTCTGCGGCGAACGCCGATACCAATCCCATTCGACAGTGGTCCAGAGGCTTGAGATATTTTCGTACAGAGCTGTTTCTATTACACTGGACCCGCGAAAATACTGCCTCGCCGCCAGCAAGCCCTCCATGAGAAAAGCGGTTTCGACAATGTCTCCTGCATCATCGAACATATCAAAGACCGGCAGACTCTTGCCAGTGCTGCCATCCATGAAGTGCGACCAAACGCCGTGATATCTCGGAGCACTTCGTAGGAACGCTGTGATCTTCGTAAGCCGATCAAGGCCCTGCTCGCGGGTGATAAAGCCGCGGTCGACGCCCACGATTATGGCCATGATACCGAAGCCGCTCGCGCCGGTTGCGACGATGCGGTCATCCCCAGGAATATTTTCCAGTGTAGTGCCGGAGTTCGGGTGCGCACCTTCCCAGTAGTAACGAAAGCACTCTTCCTGCAGCATTGTTAACAACTCGTCGCCCGTGAGTTGTCGTGTGGAAGCGCTGACCGCGTTGGATAACTGGGATTCCCGATACCATTTGTCCGAAGCCGCAACTTTGTAGAACAATTTCTGATCGGGCTTACCGACGAAGTCGGCGTAGCGATTTATACCGCGGACTTGTGTCCCAATGGGTTGAAAGTCCTTTCCATCGAACGAACGGTAAATGATGTAACGCTCGAGCGTCGTCCCCGTGACTGCTTCCCAACTGATGTCAACATGACGCTCGTAGCCTTTGGCGCCTACATTGATCGGAGTGGGCGGAGGATCATTTGCGGCCGCAGCTTCCGGTTGGTCGATTCTAATTTCGTCGATAATCAGAGTGTGCGACGCACCATCGCCTGTGTTCTGGCTGAATACGATGCCGCTCAGATGGTGCGGTTCGAACGCGTGAACGGAAGCTGTCGGAAACTTCTCAAGCGGAATCTTTACTTGGATCCAGTGGCCGCCAGGAATTGCGCCGCTGAACGCCGCGACCTCGCGTGGTGACGAAAAGTTTTTCCCATTGTCCAGCAAGCGGATTAAGGGCAGATCTTTTGCGAAAATGCCTTGGACAGAGAAACACCAGAAGTAGAGTACGTCGCCCGTAAACGTGATCTCGCGGTTCCGGAAATTTACCACGCGAATTTCGGCGTCCCACCCGCCGGAAGGAACCGATTGCCAATTAAGGCGGAGCGCGTTTGGCGACGTATAGAATGTTTTGGTCTCTACGGGCAATTTTTTATTGACAAGTTCCAGACTACTCGGCGCGGAAACTTTGCCATTGCTGTAAAAGTAAGCATCTCGAGTAATGCTGTTGTCGAAAAAACTGTGGTGGTAGTACTCAGTGTCGGCGCGTGCCACTCCCGGAAAGATGAGCATGGTTGTGAAGATCAAATACCGTCGCAAATTCCTCGCTCTCAAATGCGATATGCTCATCGGCGTGACCTCCTGTGCCTGAATTTACGATAGCAATTCAGTGCCACTGGCAGGGTGACCTAACGGGAACTTTTTATGCCCGCGCGGTTGAGGGAGAATTCTTTCATCGGTCGCACCAGGATCTTTTTATCATCTCTACGGCGCGTTTCCGGTTGTTTGTTGCCCAAGGAATCAGTTTCTATCGATCGAGTGACTCCTCCGGATCGCACTGCGGAGCGGGCCCCGTGCTACCCCGAATTATTAACTCCGGTTCGACGATAATTTCTTTCGGATAGGGCTGCTTCACCGGAGCGTTTATGCGATGCAAAACGGTCTCCGCAGCAAGAACACCCATCTGACGAAGCGGTTGCTTTACGGTTGTAAGGCCGGGGTTTTGAAACGCGGCACTTTGAATGTCATCAAAGCCCACGACGGAAACGTCCTCCGGTATGCGTCGCCCTGCTTCACGCAGGGCCTTTATGGCGCCGATCGCCGAGATATCGTTGAACGCAAACAGGGCCGTGAATGAC
>JALYXE010000503.1 GCA_030947265.1 Acidobacteriota bacterium | reverse complement strand
AATCGCGCCGCCGGAAAACGGACTCGAAGGATCAACAGCAACAATACCTACGCGCTCACCCTGCTGCCGGTAGTGCAACGCGAGCTTGTCCACCAGCGATGATTTTCCGGCACCTGGCGCACCCGTAATTCCTATTACCAAGCCCTTGCCCGTCAAGGGAAAGATCTTTTTCATTAACTGCGACGCATCTTTGGAAACATCTTCCACTTTGGAAATCGCACGCGCCACGGCGCGCGTGTCACCCGCTACGACGCGATCTATGAGGGACGTATTGTTGTTAGAGGATTTCACTGCTAAACAGCCTGTTGCAGGATTTCTCGCGCAATAATTATTCGTTGGATCTCAGAAGTCCCTTCACCAATTGTGCAGAGCTTGGAATCGCGCCAGTATTTCTCTGCCGGATAATCTTTCGTGTAGCCATAGCCACCGTGCACCTGAATAGCTTCCTCGCAAACATTTACGCTCACTTCGGAAGCAAAAAGCTTTGCCATGGACGATTCTTTCGTAAGTCTTTTACCCGTGTCTTTCAGCCAGGCCGCTCGATACATAAGAAGTCGCGCGGCGTCTATCTGCGTGGCCATATTTGCTAACTTGAACTGAATCGCTTGAAACTCCGCTATTGCCTTGCCAAACTGGTGTCGCTCTTTTGCATAGCGCAAAGCCGATTCGTAAGCGCCTTGTGCAATGCCGACAGCAAGCGCTGCTATTGATATTCGCCCGCCATCGAGAATCTCCATGGCATTGACAAAACCTTTTCCCTCCTCCCCCAGACGGTTCTCGTCAGGCACGTAGCAATCTTCGAATACGACGCTAGCTGTTTCAGAGGCGCGCAAACCTAGTTTGTTTTCCTTCTTCGACGGAGAAAAGCCCTTCATTCCTTTCTCGAAAATGAAAGCCGAGATCCCTTTGCTCCTCTGCGAACGATCTGTTACGGCAACCGCGACGCATGTATCGGCATGTATCGCGTGCGTGATGAAGTTCTTAGAACCGTTAACGATCCAGCCTCCATCTTTCCGAACTGCCATAGAGCGCGTACCAGACGCGTCAGATCCGGCGCTGGGCTCCGTTAATCCCCAGGCTCCCAAATGTTGTCCACTCGCCAAAGGCAGAAGATACTTTTGTTTCTGTTCTTCCGTACCAAACTGATAAATGTGATTTGAGCAAAGCGAATTGTGTGCTGCCACAGAAATGCCCACCGACCCGTCAACACGCGAAAGTTCTTCGATGATAGTTGCATACTCGACGTAGCCCATGCCGGCTCCGCCATACGCTTCGGGAAAAAGAACACCAGTTAAGCCAAGCTCAGCAAGTTTTGGTTGGAGTTCTATGGGAAAATGCTGTGCCTCATCCCACTCCATTACGTGGGGAGCGATCTCCGCCTCGGCAAATTCCCGCACGCTCGTCTTGATTTGTTTCTGCTCTTCGGTTAACTCGAATTCCATTCGTTGTTCCCTGCAACAATCAAAAGCGGCGTCGAAACACAGGCATCCCCGCCTGTCAGATCACGACAGGCCGCCCTACCACCCCCAGGGGCTGCCCCACTGGGAATCCCGGGTGGAATTACCTGTCTAAAAAACAAAATCGGGAGAACGCGGCTTATTCTACCTCATTGGCGCGAGGTTCCGTGACCGGCAGCATGAGACTTGCTTGTTATTGTTTTTGATCTGTTTCGCTGTCGCGTCCTGATGAGAAGTTTAACTTCGCCTTCTGAAAGCCGCCGCCATTTTCCTGGCTTCAACTCATCATCCCTCAAGAATCCAATTCGCGAACGCCGCAACTTGAGGACAGAGTGTCCGATGAGTTCAAACATTCGTCTAATCTGCTGATTCTTTCCTTCGTGAAGAAGAATCTCAAACCACGCATTGGTTTCAGTTTCACCCAGTCTCCGGATTTTTGCGGGCGCAGTGCGCGTGCCATCGTCCAGCACGACACCTCGCCTCAGGCGTTGGACAGACTGATCCTCAGGGACGCCTTTGACTTTTGCTTCGTAAACTTTTTCAACTTTGTTACGCGCCGACGTGATGAAATTTGTGAAGTCGCCATCGTTCGTTAGCAACAATAATCCTTCGGTGTTGAAGTCAAGCCGGCCCACGGGATAGAGGCGTCCAAGAGACGCGGGCAAAAGTTCAAGTACAGTCGGCCGCCCTTCAGGATCAGTAACGGTGGAGAGATACCCGCGCGGCTTGTTTAGCAGGACGTAGACGTTTTCTCGCCTTTGAAGGGACGTGTTAATGAGCTTTCCCCTAACCTTGATGTGATCGGATGCCGGGTCGGCTTTTGTTCCGAGTTCGGTAATCACCTTGCCGTTGACCGTAACCTCGCCGGCAGTGATTAACTGCTCGGCGTGACGGCGCGACGCAATTCCGGCTGAGGCGATTAGTTTTTGTAAACGTTCGTTCATAAAATATAGGAGCAGTAGGCACTCGGCAGTAGGCAGGAAAAACTTAGATGATCACCTGCCTCCTGCTCCTGCCGTCTGCCATCTCCCCTGCGCTATGACCCGCCCGCAAGGTCCTGAAAGTCTTCCATACTCGGCAACTCGGAAAGGTCTTTCAACCCGAATTGGAGCAGAAATTCTTTCGATGTTCCATACATCATGGGACGGCCCACCGTTTCCTTTCTGCCCTTTGCCACGATCAGTTTCTTATCGAGCAGGGTCTTGATCGAAGAGGGCGACTGCACACCACGAATCTCGAGAACCTCCGGCACGGTGACAGGCTGTTTGTAAGCGATCACGGCCAGTGTTTCGAGGGAAGCAATAGAAAGCTTTGCGCTTGGCCGCGATTTTAGAAAGACGCGCACGTGTTCGTGGTATTCAGGACGGGTCGCAAATTGCCAGCCGCCGGCCACCTCGCGTATTTGCAAGCCTCCGTTTCGCCCGTTGAACTCTTTTGCCAGCTCGGCTAATGCCTGTTCAACGACTTCGCGATCCTCCCGGAGCACTTCTGCCATGGTTTTAGAACTGAGCGGCTCCTCCGAAACAAAGATTAGAGCCTCAATGATCGCAATTCGCTCTGCAGTACTTTGAACCACGTATGTTCCCGATCCTTCGGACTCCTCGGTTTCGGCAACCGGGGATTCCGCGGCAACCATTGCTTCGAGTTCCCGGCTTGCTTCCTCGTTAAGCGCTGCTTGATCGGGGGCTACATCTAATGCCTTTGCTACACTCTCTTTGTTCATATGGGTTATCTACTAGCTTGCAACTTTGGCAACGATATCTCCAAATGTTTGTTCCTGGAATAGCCTAATCTCTGTGGTGCGGACCAGCTCCAGGACTGAAAGAAAAGCAACTACTAACTCGCGGCGAGAGCGCGCCCGTTCAAAAAAAACGCGAAGATTAAGCTCACCCGCCGACATAACCATGTTTCTCAATCGCTCGAGCATTTCCGCCATTGAAATTTCTTCGCGTTCGATCTCCATCAGCACTTCTTCTTTGTGCCGGTCCAGGATCTGCTGAAATACTTTCAACAGGTCAAACAATCCCACCGCGACCTCAGGATTGTTTTTATCGGTCTCTATTTCGGCACGTTTGAAAACCGCGCGCTCGACAGTTGCGCGCGACCAAAGCATCTGTGCCGCCGCTTTGTATTTCTGATATTCGAGCAATTGATCGACAAGATCCTTCCGCGGGTCTTCTTCCTCCTCCTCAGTGGCAAAGGGATCGCGTGGCAAAAGCATCCTTGTCTTGAGCTCGATCAAAGTGGCGGCCATCACTAAAAAATCGCCGGCGACGGCGATGTCCAGCTCCTGCATTACCTGTAGATAACGCAGGTATTCGTCGGCGATGCGCGCGACGGGAATGTCGTAGATGTTGACCTGTTCCTGACGAATCAAGTGGAGCAGCAGGTCGAGCGGGCCATCAAAATCGCCCATTACGATCTTCAAGTCGTCGGTCGTATGGTCCGGGACGATCTCAGGTGTTGACCCGGTAACATTTATTGGCCCAGGCGTTTCTTCCGTTACCGTCATCTGCTGGGCCGCAGTTCCGTCTCTGGTTTCGTCCATTTAATTCCTCGTCCCCGATTCCGCAAATGCCCCTGGAGCCCTGACGCCTGAAATTCCCGTTCGCGCCATCACAGACTCCAATGTCGCGGCGGCAATCCGCATTGCCTTGTTGCGGCCATTCTCAAGTATTCCCGTTAACTCGTCATCCTTGATTGCTCGAACCCGCTCTCGAACTGGGTGCAGAAACTCAATCGTAAGGTCTGCCAGTTCCTGCTTCAATTGAGCATAGCCTTTGTTTGCAAAGTGATCCTCGATCTGCTGGGGCAATTTTCCAGTCAATAGTTGGAAGAGGGTCAGCAAATTTGTAATAGCCGGCCGAGATGCATCAAATCTTATCTCAGTACCTGAATCTGTTACTGCCCTCTTAAACTTACGCTGAATGCTGTCTGCATCGTCAAGCAACATCACGCAGCCGCCAGGATCGTCGT